>JBEIFV010000014.1:0-67687 GCA_040382235.1 Burkholderiales bacterium | reverse complement strand
GGGCATCGATGGTGAACCGGTGCACCCAACGCCCTACACCGTCAATCGCGCCGGCTTCGTGATCCACAGTGCGATCCATGCCAATCGCGCAGACGCGCACTGCATCATGCATGTGCACACCACCGCCGGCATGGCGGTGGCCTGCAAGGAGGCGGGCCTGACCTACGACAGCTTTTACGGCGCGCAGCTGTGCGGCGATATCGCCTATCACGACTACGAGGGCGTCACCACCCGCACCGACGAGCAGGAGCGCCTGGTCAAAAGCCTGGGTGACAAGCATTGCCTGATCCTGCGCAATCACGGGCTTCTGGCTTGCGAAGAGAGCCTGCCGGTGGCGTTCTTCCTGCTGTTCACGCTCAACCGCGCCTGCGAGATCCAGCTTGCCGCCGCCACCATTCCCGGCCCCAATCGCGCCATCACACCTGAAGCCATCGCCGCCAGCTCGCATCGCCTGCATCGCTCAGTCGATCCGCACGGCCAATTGCAGCAAAAGGTGTTCGATGCGATGGTGCGGCGCGCCGGCATTACTTCCTACGACTGCGTGATCTGAGCTTTTCGAAAATGCCCGAAACCGCGATCCAGCCAGGCGGCTACGCGCTGCCTGAATATGCGTTCTCCGCCCCTCCCGAGATCACTGACGGCCGCGTCGGCCGCTATCCGCTGGTGATCATCGGCGCCGGGTTGTCAGGTCTGGCGCTGGCCTGCGACCTGGCTGAGCGCGGCGTGTCGGCCGTGGTGCTGGATGACGACAACACCATCGGCGTGCGCGGCGCGTCCTCGCGTGGCATCGTGTATGCCCAGAAAACCCTGGAGATGATGGACCGGCTGGGCATTTACGAGCGCATTCGTGAAAAAGGGGTGGTGTGGTCGGTCGGCAAGACGCTGGCCGGTGACGCGGTGGTGTACGAGTTCGATGCCGGCGCCGCCTCCGATTCGCGCCAGCCGCCGTTCATCAACCTGCAGCAGTTCTATCTCGAATGGTTCATGGTCGACCGCATCATGGAGCTGGGGCGTACCGACCTGCGCTGGAAGACCAAGGTGGTGGGTTTCGAGAATCGCGGCGATGGCGCGCATATCGAGGTCGAAACGCCCGCAGGTCGCTACGCACTGGAAGCCGACTGGGTGTGCGATTGTTCAGGTGTCAACAGTTTCGTGCGCGATTCATTAGGCCTGGATACCCACCAGGCGCGCGGCATCGATCGCTGGTGCATCTCTGACGTGCGTTTCAAGCAAAAACTGCCGATCGAGCGCTGGACCTGGGTGGAAGCGCCGTTCAACGACAATCGCGCGGTGTGGCAGCACCTGATGGCTGATGATGTCTGGCGCATGGATTTCCAGATGGGGCCCGAGACCGATCTGGAGCATGTGAGCAAGCCCGAAGTGGCCGCCGAGCGCCTGCGCCGCCAACTGGGTGAGGATGTGGAGTTCGAGCTGGTGTGGGTCGGGCCATATTCCTACCGTGCGCAGTTGATCGATTCGTTCAGGGTCGGGCGCACTTTCTTCCTGGGCGACAGCGCGCACGCCATGAGCCCGTTCGGCGCACGCGGCGGCAACAGCGGTATCCAGGATGCCGACAATCTGGGCTGGAAGCTCGCACTGGTGCTCGGGGCCCAGGCGCCGGAGGCCCTGCTCGACAGCTATGGCGCGGAACGCCGGCCGGCGGCGCAATTCAACATCATGACCACGCGCCGCACCGCTCGCTTCCTGCAGCCGGAGTCGCCTGCCGAGAAGCTGCTGCGCGACGCCGTGCTCGGCCTGGCGCGCGAGTTTCCGTTTGCGCGCAACCTGTGCAATACGGGTCGGCTGTCCAACTCGTTCATCTACGGCAAGCCTCCAAGTTCGCACGCACAGAAGCACAAGGTGCGCAACGCTTCGATTGGCGAGGCGGTGCAGAACGTGCCAATGACCCTGCCCGATGGCAACACGGGTGCACTGGTGGATCTTTTTCGCGGCGCCGCGGCGTTTGTGGGCATCTGGAGCAACGCCGATGCGACACTGTCTGCTGCGGTGATCCGTCATGCGAACGCCTGCGCTCCGGTGCTGCGCATGCTCGAGGTCGATGGCGATGCATTGGGTTTGTCGGCGATACGCGATCCCGGTGGCAAACTGGCTGGCGCATTGGGTGCAACCGACGGCCGGCCGACGTTCTGTCTGCTGCGACCCGATATGCATCTGGCGGCACGTATCGTCCACCCCACTCTTGCCAAGGTCAAGGCCGCGCTTGGCGCAGCGCTGCGCGATGGCGGTATGGGAATTGCCAAGTGAAAACCACGCTCAATTTCAGTGACCACGACGCTTTCTATGAGCAACTGGTGAATGCGCACCACGGGCTGAACGAGGCCGAGAGCGCCCAGTTCAACGCGCGCCTGCTGCTGTTGCTGGCCAACCAGGTGGGTGATCAGACAGTACTGGCCGCCTGCATCGAAGCCGCGCGCAAGCCTTTCGCGGCCAAAGCTGCGGGCGCTTGAAGTGGAGTTTCAGCCGGTTGCGCCCAGCCTGTCGCTCTTGTATCGAGCCTTGATCAGCGTCGATCGCCCGCAGCTGTTCGGACCTACGCCACAGGCGGCAGGCGAGCGCCGCATCATCAATATCACCGGTGGTGAATTCAGTGGCGCGCGATTGCGTGGCAGCGTGCTGGCCGGCGGCGCCGACTGGCAGGTGATTCGCGGCGATGGTGTGGCGCAGCTTGAGGCACGCTTCACCATGCAAACCGACGACGGCGCGCTGCTCTTTGTGCGCAATTTCGGTTTCCGGCACGGCGCGCCTGCGGTGATCGCGCGGCTTTTTTCGGGCGAGGTGGTCGATCCGTCGACCTACTATTTCAGGATGACACCCTTGATCGAGACCGGTGACGCACGCTACGCCTGGCTCAATTCGCAAATTCTGGTGGGCTCAGGCATGCGCACCAAATCGCATGTGATTTACGACGTTTACACGGTGCTTTAGCGCTGCTCCGAATCCAGGCGATTGCAGTGCGCACTTTGTTGAGCGGCGCGGGTCGATCCGGCTATAATCCAAGAAAAAGCCGACCGCATGGTCGGTTTATTCATTTTTAACCGATTTCCATCGCTCAATCAGGAGACTGCGCAATGAAACTGAAACTATTGGCGGCGCTTTCAATAGCGTTTGGCTTCGGGGCCGCCCCCGCGTTTGGCCAGACCACCTTGACCATGTCGAGTTGGGTTCCACCCTCGCATGCCTTGACGCGTGATGTGCTGGCGGTCTGGGGCCGCGAGGTCGAGCGCGTGACCAACGGCCGGGTCAAGATGCAGATGCTGCCCAAGCACCCGATCTCCGCATTTGGTACCTTCGACGGCGTGCGCGACGGACTGGTCGATGTATCGTACGTGACGGCCAGTTACACGCCGGCGCGTCACCCGCTGCCGCTGCTGGCGGAGTTGCCGGGTGCCGGCGCCACGGCGGAAATAAACTCGATCGCCTATTCTAGGATTCACTGGAAGCACCTGCACAAGGCGGGTGAGTACAAGGGCGTGAAGCTTCTGGGCGTGTTCACCCACGGTCCCGGGCAGATGTTCATGGTCAAGAAGCCGATCAATTCGGTCGCCGACCTGGCGGGAGCCAAGATTCGCTCGGGCGGCGGCATTTCCGAGCAGGCCGCCAAGGTGCTGGGCGCGTCGCCGTTTGTGAAACCCGCACCGGAGTCCTACGAGTTGCTGGCCTCGGGGGTGGCTGACGGTACGTTCTTTCCGTCTGAATCCATCACGTCCTTCAAACTGGACAAGGTGGTCAAGTTCGCCACCGTATTCCCCGGCGGCTTTTACTCGTCCTCTTTCGGTTTTTTCATGAACGAAGACAAGTGGAACAAGCTGTCCAAGCAGGATCAGGCTGCGATCGAGTCGATTTCGGGCGAAGCCATCGCCGTCCTTGCAGGCAAGGCGTGGGATGTGGCCGACAAGAACGGTTGGGACGCCTTGCGCGCAGCCGGCGCCAATATCCAGAACGCCAGCCCGGAATTCGTGGCGGATTTGCGCAAGCGTACCGAGCCTTTGGTGCAGGAGTGGATCAAGGCGGCCAAGGCAAAGGGGATTGATGGCGACAAGGTGTTGAGCGAGTTCCGCGCCGAACTGGTACGCGTGGCGCAAAGCAGATAGATCCGGCCTGCGGCGCTTTGGTGGCTCATCAAGACTCGCAAGCGCTGCGGCACCGTGCGGCCTGGATTCGGCTCGGCAGGGTTCGCCAGTCCGGGCCGGGCTGCCATATGACCGCTGGTGCGCGCGAATTTCAGCGCATTGGGCGCACATGATCCGCACCTTGGAAGCTTGGGGGCGCAAGTTGCGGCAAGGGCGAAGGCCGAAGGCATGAAGCAAATCGAGGTCTGGCTTCATCGCATTCTCGGCGTTTCCGCGTCATTGATATTGTTCGTGCTCATGCTGCTGACCACGGCGGACGTAATCGGCCGCAAACTCGACGTGCCGATTCGCGGTGGCGTTGAAATGGTCGAAATCCTGCTGGCCATGCTGATCTTCGCCGGGCTGCCGCTGGTCACCAAGGCGCGCCAGCATATCGTGATCGATACCCTTGAAGGCTACATGTCGCACACCGTGCGGCGCGGGCTGGATGCATTTGCCAACGGCTTGTGCGCGGTGACCATGTTCGGCATGGCGTGGATGTTCTACAGCAAGCGTGTGACCCGGGTGGTCGAGGCCGGCGACACCACCAGCGTGCTGAAGATCGAACTGGCGCCGGTGGCCTACTTCCTGCTGGCGATGCTGGTGGTGACCGCGCTGATCCATGTGGCTTTGATGTTTGTGCCGCCGTCGGACGACGACGGCGGGACCGCGATATGACCCCCGCCCTGATCGGTTTTGCCGTGATGTTGCTGCTCGCCTTCGGGCGGGTGCCGATCGCGCTGGCGATGGGCCTGACCGGGTTTGCCGGGCTGGCCATCCTGAAGGGCGTCAATCCGGCGATGGCGTCGGTGGCGGCGACCTTGTGGGAATCCGGCTTCCAGATCACCCTGTCGGTGATTCCACTGTTCATCCTGATGGGCAATTTCGTCACCAAGGCCGGGATGGCGCGCGAGTTGTATAAGGCCGCGCATACCTTTGTCGGCCATTTGCGCGGTGGCCTGGCGATGGCCACCGTGATGGCCTGCGCCGGTTTTGGCGCGATCTGCGGTTCGTCGATCGCCACGGCTGCCACCATGACCAAGGTGGCTTATCCGTCAATGAAGGACGTCGGTTACAGCGACGAACTGGCGACCGGGGCGATTGCCGCCGGCGGCACCCTGGGCATCCTGATTCCGCCCTCGACCATCATGGTGATCTACGGCATCATGACCGAGACCAACATCGGCAAGCTGTTTGCCGCCGGCGTGTTGCCGGGCATCCTGGCGGTATTCCTGCTTTGCCTGGCGGTGCAGTACATCACTTGGCGCAATCCGGCGGCCGGACCGCGCGACAAGCGTGCAAGCTGGCGCGAGCGCTATGTCGCGGTACGCGGTATCTGGGGCGTGGTGGTGCTGTTCATGGTTGTAATGGGCGGAATCTACGGCGGGCTCTTCACTGCCACCGAGGGCGCCGGGGTGGGCGCGTTCGGGGCTTTTGTTTTCGCCCTGACGCGGCGCACCTTGACCTGGAAAATCCTCTACGAGGTCCTGGTCGAAAGCGCGCGTACGACGGCGATGCTGTTTTTGATCCTGATCGGCGCACTGATCTTCGCCAACTTCATCAATTTCACCTCGATGCCGAACGATTTGCGCGATTTCGTCGCGCAGTATCAGATCAGCCCGATGGTGGTGATGATCGCGATCTGCGTGATTTACGTGGTGCTGGGTACCGCGATGGAAGAGCTGTCGATGATTCTGCTGACCGTGCCGATTTTCTTTCCGCTGGTGGTGGGCCTCGGCTTCGACCCGGTGTGGTTCGGCATCATCATCGTGGTGGTGGTGGAGATCGGCCTGATCTCGCCGCCGGTGGGCATGAACATGTTCGTGGTGCGCAGCCTGTTGCCCTCGGTTTCGACCGCGACGATATTTCGCGGTGTGACCCCTTTCGTGGTTGCCGACGTAATTCGCTTGGCGATCCTGGTGGCGTTTCCCGCCATCAGCCTGTGGTTGCCGCAGGTGCTCAAGATTTAGCCAGCCAGGGCTCGAAGTCGCACCGGCTCAGGTGCGAATGCTGGAAACTGCATACGAGGCGCGCTGATCTTGCGGGCACGTATTGGCGGGGCCGGGCTAAGCGGTCTGCGAAGCGCGCGCCTTGATCGCGGCGACAGCCTTGGCTTGCGCAAGATCGCTGCAGTAACCGGTTGCGTAGAGGCAGCATGCCAGCTGGTTGATCAGGGGAAGCGGGATCGGATGCTCGCCCTGAAGGGTGGCGCGAATCCAGGCTGCGGTGGTCTTCGCATCACATTGCTCCGGCAGCGTGGGCAGGTTCTTGTTCACGCCGTTCTCGGCCTCGAACAGGACTTCGGAATTGCCGCCGGTGAAAAACTCGATTTGCGGCCGCCGCCTGGGGTTGGCAAAAGCTTCGCCTTCGGTGCCGCGCATCAGCAATGCCGCGCCGGTGCTTTCGGCGAAGAAATCACGCATCTTGTCCGCGTAAGCGGGGTGGGTCACGCTGACCATGCGCAGTCCGCCGGCGCCGTCGGCCGAGAACGGGTCGATCAATTTGGCTATCGTGTGCGCACAGTTTCGCAGCCCGATCCGGTTGCGAATCGAGAGCAGGTTGGACAGGCCGGGCGACAGCGCGCCGATAGGCACGAAGGCAACCCCGTCACGCGCAAGGACTTCCTGGGCCACACGGCTGTTGGCCTGCGGCAGGATGCCGAGTTCCCGAAGCACATACGCGGCGGCGACGCGGCCTTCGCTTTCGAGCACGCCATGGATCAGTACTGGAATGCCAAGGCGCTTGAGCAACATCACCAACAGCGGCATCAGGTTGGCCTGGCGCCGGGCGCCGTTGTAGCTCGGTATGACCACTGGCTTGAATTCGGCTTCAGGCGATTTGAGTTGCGCGATGCGTTCGTCCAGGGCGGCGTGAAAGCCCAGCAGCTCCTGCAGGGCCTCGGTCTTGAAGCGCAGCGATTGCAGGATGGCGCCGAGCTCGAGGTCGGGCACGCCACCATCGAGCATCGCGCCAAACAGGCAGTGGGCTTCGTTGTACTCCAGGTCACGCGAACTGCGTTCACCGCGGCCGATTTCCTTGAGATATGCCGTGAACGATATCATTGGCCAACAGCAGAGAATGCCTTGGCACGTGGTGCCGGCAACTTACGTGCAGGCCATGCAGGCAGGCGCTTGGACTTTCCTGGAATCAGGAATGTTTGCACCTTCGATATCGTTATCACTACAGGTCTCCGGGTGTTTGCTGCGCACGCTTGAACGCTGACGCAACTGCCATGCCAGGCCTATGTTGCAACGCAAGAGGGCGCGGGCTACAAGCGGGGCCATTCTTTTGTAAACTTAAGACTGGATCGCGTAGCACTTCCATGGAGAGGCCGCATGTTTGCCATTGTGTACAAAGAGGATCGCGTTCCGATGTGCGCGCGACTGCGCGAATCCGGCCCCGATGCGGTCGTGGTGTGGGACAGCGAGTCGATGGCGCGTGCATTTCTCGAGTCCAAGGGTGCGGAAGTTATCGCCGGCTATGCGGTAGTGGCTATTTCCGATGAATCGCTCAAGGACATGGCGCTCGCCATGGGCGTCAAGGAAGAGGAAATCGAACTGGCGCCGTTTCCTGCCTAAGGCAGATCTGGCAGTGGGCAGTTTCGCCCGCCCGCAGGCTTGCCTGGTCAACGAGTTGTCTCGATGGTGAGCAGGCAGGCAGCCGGGTTGACTGGGAGGTTCGAGCTAAATTGGCCGCAGCGGCCAAGTTTGAACCGGGTTCCTGGCCGTTTTCGGGCTGCGGATATTCAAGCTGGGCAAACCTCGTCGTCGCTCAGGCGAAATTTCACGCACGAGGCCCTGCAGCCGACAGCCGGCGAGCAATTCGAGTCGCGCCCGCCTTGCCTTCGCATGCACTCAAAGTAGCTTCACGCATTGTTTTGGTGCGGGCGGCGGGTCCAGTTTGCGGCGGCGCGACTTCAAAAGTTCATGATTGATAAAGGGCAGCACGTGCCCCTGCCGGAACGGTTACCGGCGGCAGGTCAAGGCCCGGGAAGGGAGTCTGCGGCAGGAAAATTCGCGGGCGCTCGCTGTATCGATCGCCGCGCGTCGTGCGAACGGTACGGCGCGGTTTTAATGTAGAAAATACTTTAAATAAAACACATTAAGTTACGGCGACAAGGCCTTGTGTCAGAACGTTAAATGTTCATAAACCAATGATTTGAAAGACTTTTTTGCCCGAAAGCTCTTGTTGCAGGTGAGTATTTGCCGGTAGGATTGAGGTCCGATGTGCGATTTTGCACGCGAAACCATGATCCCGCAAAAGCCTCTTCACATGACATGCCGCTCGCGACTTGCCATTCTTGCAAGTCTGTTCTGGCTGTCGGCATTTGCACGTCCAGCAGTGGCGGAGGAAGCCGCGCAACCTGGCGCACCGGCTGCGGTATCGCTGGTTGCGATGCATTCCGATCTCAAGTTCAGTCTTGCGACCGCGGCACGCAAAGTGAATGACGCGACCACCGCGGCGTTCGAGCAGCAACTGCGGCGGATTTCCGATGGCTTGTCCGCGGCATCCGCCCTGCTGTACCCGGACGCCGCATCGCGCATTGGCCGCTTCGATGTTTTCATTGCCGATTCGCTCCAGGCTTCGGCGTCGTCCAGCGCTACCGGGCGGATCGCATTGAGCAGCGGCATTTGGAATATGAAGCCAACCGACGATTGGTTGGCCTTGGTCGTGGCGCGCGAAATGGGGCACGTGCTGGCGGGGCATCATGACAACAATTCGACCGCCTCGCTGGTCACCTCGGTTTTGATGAACCTGGTTTTACCGGGGAGTGGTCTGATCAAGAGCGCGATTTCGTTTGCGGGGTCCCAGGTGGCCGCCACGGCGGGCCGCGAGCGGCAGATCGGAGAAGCCGACGAGATTGCCTTCAAGCTGCTGGAGGCGACCGGCTATACACCCAAGTCACTGGCTCTCAATTTGGCTCTGGGCCCGAGTGACGCACAGCTCGGCGCGTCAGCGTGGGCCGAGGCTTTCAGCACTTCGTCGAAAGCGCTTATCGCGCGGGTACGTGGTGGTTCGCCAGCCACACCAGCGGCGATTGCACATGCTGGCGAACTCGCCGCGCAACCGTTGGTGGCGTCGACCGATGCGCATATGCGCGCCGCGCCGATCCAGCCGGTTTCGCGCATGGCGCCTGAGGCGATTGTGGTGCGCGCACGGCCTTCGGGCATGCTTGGTCCACTGCTGCTCGGCGGGCAAGCCATGCCTTTCAGGCACATCGAGTAGCTTGGTACTACGTAAGCCCAAGCATTTCCAGGGCAGCGTGGTTCAACGGGCTCGCTGCTTCGCCCAGCGCGTCGAGAATGCTGAAATGATGTCGCTCGGGCATCGACACATCGCGGCGGAAAACGCCACTCCAGCACTCGCTTATCAGTAGGTTTTGGCGCTTGAACTCGTCGCTTTCAAGCCCGCCTACGGCCGTGAGTAGCGGCGCATGGGTGGCCGGCTTCAACCACGCCGGGCTCAAGCGCGCGACCCGTGCATAGTCGAGTTTGAGATCATCGTTCAAGAACTTCGCATGCATGATCGGCTCAAGGTCGAAAAGCCCGCTGATTGCCAGCCCGCCCTTGACTACATTGGGCGGCAATGCGCCGTGCCAGCGCGGCCATTCGCAGGCCAGCATCATCGCCGTCAAGTGGCCGCCGGCGGAATGCCCGGCCACATATAGGTGCTGCGGATCGGCGCCAAACTGGCCGGCGTGCAGATAGCACCATGTGACAGCCGAGAGTACGTCACGCACCAATTCTTCAAGTGGGACTGAGGGCACCAGGCGGTAGTTGATGACCGCTACGGCCGCACCTGCCCGCGTCAGCGCCGGTACGATATAAGAGCAGTCGGATTTGTCCTGCGCGCGCCAATAGCCGCCGTGAATGAATACAAGAAGCGGCGCCCCGCCGTGGCGCGTGGCACCCGCCGGAAACATGTCCAGTCGTTGCGCGGGGTGCTCGCCATAGGCGATATCGAGAATGCAGGGTTCGGTCAGACGGGCCTGGTGCGAATCCAGCGCCCAGCGCGCGAAGTATTGAGCATGGTCCGGCACCCGTGCCCGCGCGTTGTACTGGCTGTTGCAATAGTCAGGGTCGTAGGACATGTCGGTTCTCCGGTGAGTTCAGTCGATCATTTCCGCTTACGTTCCACCATTGCCGGTGGCAAGCCTTTCAAAACGATCCGCGCGATTCTTTCACGAAACCGCCGAGCCGCGCCGCATTTTCGACGCCTTGCCCGAAGTAGCGGCCCGGGGCGTTCATTGGCACCACAAACCGAAAAAGGCGGCGCTGCGAAACATGAACAATCACGATGCATTGCGCCCGGGTCCAATGGCTGCGCGCATCGCGGGCGTCGCGTGTCGCAACTTCCGGTGCACGCTATTGGCCGGGCGCAGCCGCCTGCGTTTCGCCGTGCGGCTGCAAGCCCAGGGTCTTGACGACGGTATCGACAAGAGTCTTCTTCTTGTAGGGCTTGGCCACATAGGCGCTGGCGCCAAGCGAAAGACCCTTGAAGACGTCTTGCTGGCTGGCCATCGCCGTGAGCATGATCACCGGCACCTGCTTGAGGCGCGGATGCTGGCGCATGCGCGCCAGAATGTCAAAGCCGTTGGTGCCCGGCAACTCGATGTCGAGCAGCAGGCAATCGGGCAGGGGGCTCTTGTTCAACTCCGCGATGATTTCCTCGCGGGTGGCTGCATGTCGCTGCTTGAAGCCGGCCTTCATCACGATGTTCTGGGCGAAGCGTGCCTGGATTTCATCGTCTTCAATGATCAGGATTGTGATGTCAGTCCAGGATTTTCCAAGCGGAGTCAGGCTGGCGGCGGATGTGAGTCGCAGGAAAGACCCGGTCTTGGTCAATACATCGTGACAGTCGGTGGCCGCCATCGCGATGCTGCGCCGGTCGGCCTCTGTCAGCACGGGTGCGTCAAGCGGTTGTTCGAAGTGCGCGGTGAAATCGAGATCGTGCTCCTCACCGGCCACCGCGGCGGCCAGGTAACCGCCGGCGATCAGACGCTCGAGCGCGGCGCGCAAATCGGACTCCGGCATGCGGATGGCGCGCTTCTTGATCAAGTCGAAATGGGTTTCGCTCGACACCAGCGCAAGAACACGAATCAGCTCGGGCGCGATCTGTCCGGCCTGGCCGCGCATTGCGCGGTCGCCCGTCTCGGTGCGGCGGAAAATCGTGTCCTTCGCCATCTCGTGCATCCGCCTCTAGTCGTACTTCGGTTTGAAGGCGGCGTCGACATCAACCCTGAAGCCGTTGGCCAGGCGATTGGTCTTGTTGGCCAGGGCGGTGACCGCCAGTACCTCTGCCAACATGGCGTCGCTCATGCCCTGCTTGCGCGCCGATGCGGTGTGCGAATGGCTGCAGTATTCACAATTGTTGGTGGCAGAAACGGCGATGTAGATCAATTCCTTGGTGAGGGCGTCAAGCGTGCCGGGCGCCATCACATTGCGTACCTCTTCCCAGGTACGCTTGAGTGTCGCCGGATCGCAGGCAAGGACTTTCCAGAAGTTGTTGATCGAGGTTATCTTGCGGGTGGACATTATGTCGTCATAGACAGCCCGCACCTCTGGTGATGCATCCCCGTACTCGACCGCCCTGACCAGTGCCATGAAGAACTTCCGGATCAGCCGTTGCGTGCCGGGCGCGCCGCCTTGCGGTCAAGCAGGCGGCCGAAATTGTCGAGCGAAAGCAGGTGCGCGTAGATGCGCGCCAGCAACCCCTTGCGCACCAGGGTGCGCAGCTGGTCAGCGGTGAGGAACTCGAGTTTGGCGTCATTCACCCGGTGCATGCCTGTCAGGTTCATCGGCGTGCCACCGGTCAGGGTGGCCTGCATCGTGAATGGTTCAAGCAGCCCATACTCGAAGAAAACACTGCACATCTCTCGTGTTCGTTCCAGATCGGCTTCGTACTCATTCAAGAGCTTCTCGATCCCGGTCCAGCGCGGCAGGGCCTGGTTGTCGCTATCGAACATGGCTTCGCCGGAATCTTCGTCACCCGCAACGTAAGCTTTTTCGACGCAGATCAAGCGATCCTGCTGCTCGACCGCGTCCAAGGTCACGCGCGCCATGCAGAACGGATAGCGCCGCACGTATGCCGGCACATACGTCGAACCGACCCAACCGGAATCGTCCAGAAACAGGTTTTCACCGCTGGCCAGCCCCAGTACCGCGACCGGAGAAAAGGTCTTGCCGTCATCGCCCGAAGCGAATACCAGCGGATAGTCGCGGCTTGCCACACCAAATTCGGCAAAGCTGACCGGGATTGCGTTGAGTTCCCGCGTGAACTCCGGCAATTGCGCCGCTGCCGGCAAACTGATCCGATGGGTCTTCAGGAAGGGGACGATCTCGCGATAGCCGAACGGGGGATTGATATCCATAAAGATGGTCGCCAATGTTTCGAAGAGGCGAAATCATAGCGCATCAGCGTGAGGGCGGTGCAGTTGCTGCGCCAGCGAGCCCGGATCGCCAGTGTGCGGCCGTTTCCGTGAGGGTACTTGCCAGTGGCGGCCTTGCCGCCTGGCTGCGCGGCAAGTTGGTCGCAGTCGCGCCGTGAATCCGAGCTTCAGGCTTGGCCGGTCACTGACGGCGGCGCCGGGTCGGCGTCGAAGCCGAAGCGCGCAGCCAGGTCGTCATGCCTGATCAACTGCACCAAGTGCCGGGCGCCGGCCCATGAAAACAGCAGGGGCCTGGATGCCGGCCGGGCCAGCCAGCGCGCCAGGCTCGCGTCGCCGACCGGCTGCCCGTCGACATCAGTGAGTGCGTCCGTGATGTGACTCAGGTCGCGGTCATCCACCGCTCCCGGGCCTAAATCGGTGAGCATGATCGGCCGCACCAAATCATCGATCCACAGCCCTTCAATGCGGGTTGCCAGGCGGCCGGTATGGGTCAGCGGCAGGTGGCCACGTTGGCAGCGAAAAATCCAGGGGGTGACCGCGAGCCGGACAAAAACGCGTTGTGGCCCGTTCTGGAAGTACCAGCGGCCGTGTGCGTCAGACTGGTAGTTGCGGCCGATGAATTCGCTGATCGACGGGTTGCCGATCAGGTCGAAACGCCCCGAGCTCGCGAAGTCCGTCGCGCGCAGGCGATAGCGACCACGCGCATCGAGCATCAACCAGTGATGGACGTCGGGCACATCGGGCCAGCGTGCCAGCGCCGCCTGGACGATCGAATCCATCGGTCGTGTTCCGATATTCAAGGGCGGTGCGCGGCCTGGTGCGTCGCGCAGGCGCCTAAAACGGCAGCATTGCGTCCGGCTTGACCGCCAGCAGTGCCGCGCGAAACTGCGCCTGGATGCGTTCGATCGCGATTCCGGAATCGGCCTCGAAGCGCAGCACGATGATCGGCGTTGTGTTGGACGAGCGCATCAGGCCGAAACCATCGGCATACTCAACCCGCAGGCCGTCGATGTCGATCACTCTCACGGCATCCGGAAACGCAGCTTCCTTCTGCAGGCGGTCGATCAAGGCGTAATTTTCGCCTTCGGCGCAGTGCAGGTGCAGTTCCGGGGTGGCGATCGCATCCGGCAAGGCGTTGAGCAGCGCGCTCGGGTCGGCATGTCGCGCCAGTATTTCCAGCAGACGCGCGCCGACATACAAGGCGTCGTCAAAGCCATACCAGCGTTCCTTGAAGAATACGTGACCGCTCATCTCGCCGGCCAGCAAGGCGCCGGTTTCCTTGAGCTTGGCCTTGATCAGCGAATGCCCGGTCTTCCACAGCAAGGGCTTGCCGCCGTGGCTTTCGATCCAGGGGCCGAGATTGCGGGTGGATTTGACATCGTAGATGACCGTGGCACCAGGGTTGCGGGACAGCACGTCGGCCGCATACAGCATCATCTGCCGGTCCGGGTAGATGATGCTGCCATCCTTGGTTACCACGCCCAGGCGGTCACCATCCCCGTCAAACGCGAAGCCGATTTCGGCCCCGGTCTTTTTCAGAGCGGCGATCAGGTCGTTCAGGTTTTCCGGGTGCGCCGGGTCCGGGTGATGGTTGGGAAAGGTGCCGTCAACTTCGCAAAAAAGCTCGGTTACTTCGCAGCCCAGGCGCCGAAACAGGGCCGGTGCGAAGGCGCCTGCGACGCCGTTGCCGCAATCGATCGCCAGATGCATGGGGCGCGCCGGGCGGATGTCGGAGGCGATGCGCGCCAGATAGTTCTCGGCGATATCGTGGCGGCGGTAGCTGCCGTTGCCGGTGGCCAGGTCGCCCTCGACTACGCGAGTCCGCAAGGCGGTGATTGCCGTGCCGTGCAGGGTTTCGCCGTCGATCATCATTTTCAGGCCGTTGTAATCGGGCGGATTGTGGCTGCCGGTGACCATCACGCCCGAGCCGGTGCCCAGTTCGTAGGTGGCGTAATACAGCATGCCGGTGGCCACCATGCCCAGGTCGATCACATCGACACCTGCAGCCTGAATGCCCGCCGCCAGTGCGCCTGCCAGTTCCGGCCCGGACAGGCGACCGTCGCGGCCGATCACGATCGCTCGCACGTGGCAACTGCGGGCCTGGCTGCCGATGGCGCGTCCGATTGCTTCGACGATCGCCGCGGTCAGGGTCTTGCCGACGATGCCGCGGATGTCATAGGCCTTGAAGATTTCGCGGGGCAGATTCATGGATGTTCGTCGAAGTAGTTGAGAAGACGTTGCGGTAGCCAGTCGATGCGGCCAGGCGGTGCCAGGCCGGTGACGAAGCCGACATGTCCGCCATGCGCCGGTTGCTCCAGTGTAACGTTTGGCGATACCTGGCTTGCGGTCGGCAATGAATGTGCCGGCAGGAAGGGGTCGTTTCTGGCATTGAGCACCAGCGCCGGTACGCCGATGTGCGCAAGCCAGGGTTTGGCGGACGCGCGCGCCCAGTAGTCGTCGGTGTCGCGAAAGCCGTGCAGCGGTGCGGTAACCAGGTTGTCGAACTCGTACAAGTCGCGTGCGCGACGCACGCGCTCGGCGTCGATCATGCCCGGAAAGCTTGCCAGCTTGATGAGGCTTTTCCGTTTCAGCGTGTCCAGGAACATGCGGGTGTAGAGCATATTGAAACCTCGACCAAGCGCCATGCCGGCAGCGGCCAGGTCGAGCGGCGCCGATACCGCGGCGAGCGCACGTACGATATTGCCGGCGGCGCTGCCATGTTCCCCGGCCCATTTGGCCAAGGCATTGCCCCCCAGCGAGATGCCGACCACATACATGGTGTGCGGTGCGCGACTGGCATGGATGCGGCGCAGGATCCAGTCGATCTCCGCACTGTCGCCCGAGTGATAGGCGCGCGGCAGGCGGTTCAGCTCTCCGGAGCAGCCGCGAAAATGCGGCACACAGCCGTTCCAGCCGCGGCCACGCACGGCGGCCATCAGCGCTCTCGCATAGTGGCTCCGCGAAGAGCCTTCGAGGCCGTGGAACATCACCACCAGCGGCATGGCCGGATTCCACAACGGCACGCCCGGGGCGTCCGCCAGCCAGTCGAAGTCGACGAAGTCGCCATCTTCGGTGCCGTCCGCACCGATGCTTGGCCAGCGTTCGCGCGCGAAGACCACGCTTGCCGCCGGCGCGGCGATGGCAGCCAGGATGGTTTGCAGATTGGCGCCTGGCAGCCACCAGGGGCGCAGATACGCTTGGCTTTTCACCGGCCTTGCCCGGTTCGGCGCGCCGGCGGACAGTCCGCGCGCATACTCAATGCAGAACTTTCGGTCGCGCTGCCGCCGTTGCCTGCGTTGCGGACTGCTCCGCTTTCGGGGAGGGCGAGGAATGATGCAGCAACATTTTCCAGCCATTGCCTGAACGCACGTACACATTGGTGGCGATCACCGGTACGGTTGGCCGCGCTTCGCCCTTGAGCGTGATGAACTCGTGCACGCAGTGGGTGGCCATCATCATTGACTGCATCGCCTGGATCTGGCCCACATGGACCGACAGGCGCGCGCCGGCCTGAAACACCTGGCGCCAGATCTCGCGCACCGCTGCGTGACCCACCAGACGCGCGCCGCCGGGATGTACGCAAATGATTTCCTCGTCTTCGGCCCATACCGCCATCATCGCGTCGAGGTCGGCTTTTTCGAGCGCTTCGTAGAACGCGCTCTCGCATTCCTGCGGGCTGGTGAAAATCCGTTGAGTCATCGTGCGTAAGGGTTTGGGCAGATCGCAACTTGCGGATGGTACCAAGGAAGTGCGGCCATAGAGCACCGTCGTGCGCCATGCCCGAACCTCAAGCGTGGGCTGGCCGATCCCGCACGCTTAGCGCAAGAGTGCCAGGCAGCGGGCAATCACTTCCGCGGGCATGATCTCGCGCATGCAGCGAAAATGGCCCAAGGGGCATGCGCGGGCGAAGCAAGGGCTGCAATCGAGCGCCTTGTAGATCACCTGCGCCTGGCCCGAAAGCGGTGGCGTGTGTTCCGGTGAGGAAGAACCGAACAGGGCGATCTGCGGCCGGTCGAGAGCGGCGGCCACGTGCATCAGTCCGGAGTCGTTGGTGACGACCATGGCGCTGCCTGCGATCAGGTGTATCGCATCGTCGAGCGTGGTCTTGCCCGCGAGGTTGAGCGCGGCGCCGTGCGAAAGTTGCTCGATCGAGAGGCCGGCCGGCGCGTCTTTTTGCGTGCCAAGCACGATTGGCATCATCCCGGCGGCTGTGAGGCGCGCCGCGGTTTCCGCGAAGTATTCGGTCGGCCAGCGCTTGGCGGGGCCGTATTCGGCGCCTGGGCACAAGGCTACAAACGGCTCGCCTGGCCGCAGGCCGATCGCGGCTTTGACGGCGATCACTGCCAGCGGGTCGACGGCCAGCCTGGGAGACGGCAGTTCGCCGGCACGTGGTCGACTGGGCGGCTCCGCCAACCGGGCGTAGAACCCGGCCATCGGTGCGCGCGCCTCCCTTTTTCCCGGATTCTTGTGGCGTACGTTGAGCAATCCGTAACGTGATTCACCGATGTAACCTGCACGAACCGGTATGTCGGCGAAAAACGGCACCAATGCCGATTTCCATGAATTCGGCAGGGTGAACGCGTGGGCGTAGCGCCCCTTGAGCCCGCGCCCAAGGCGCCAACGTTGGCGCAGACCAAGGCTGCCGCGAGGCGATTCGGCTTCGATCACTGCGCTGACTTGCGCCATGCGCCGAAAAACCGGCGCGACCGCGGGCGGCGCGACCACATCGATCGCGATTGATGGCTGGCGCGCCTTGAGCAACATCAGCAGCGGCTGGGTCATCAGGCAGTCGCCCAGCCAGTTGGGGGCTATCACAAGGGTGCGCAGCATCGCGCGGCTAACCGATCACGTCGGTGCCATTTCTTTATTGACTTGCAGAAATGAACGCCCCGACCGGCAGGCTGTGGCTCGCGGTCTTGAACAAGCGTCAACTCAATGTCCGCCGGCGAGCGCGCCACCCTTGAGTTTGTAGACGGTGCCGCAATAGGGGCACTTCGCCGCCCCGGCGGTCGCGATATCCAGAAAAACCTTGGGGTGATGGCACCAGACCGGCATTGCCGGGTTGGGGCAAAAAGCCGGGAGGTCCTTTGTTTCGACCTCGACTACCGGCATCTCCCGCGTTGCGCTCATCGCTGTGCCCTCGCTATTTCTTCTTCGCGCGTACCACCGGCTTTTTCGCTGCCGTCACCGGGGTCAGCCATTTGGCGTACTTTTTGTTCTTGCCGTTGACGATGTCGAAGAACGCTTTCTGGATCTTCGCGGTGATCGGGCCGCGGCTGCCGGAGCCTATGCTGCGTGAATCGAGG
Source organism: Burkholderiales bacterium (assembly GCA_040382235.1). Classification (GTDB taxonomy): domain Bacteria; phylum Pseudomonadota; class Gammaproteobacteria; order Burkholderiales; family JAEUOS01; genus JAEUOS01. Next base: position 49,862 of record JBEIFV010000014.1, on the reverse strand, counting down.
TCGCGAATCGGCGTGACCTCTGCCGCGGTACCTGTGAAAAACGCCTCGTCGGCGATGTACACGTCATCGCGCGTCAGGCGCCGCGTCCGCACCTCGATTTTCAGATCGCGGGCGATCGCGTGCACGCAGGCGCGCGTGATGCCGACCAGGGCTGAGGCGAGTTCCGGTTCGTAGAGCACGCCGTCCTTGACGATGAATACGTTCTCACCGGCGCCCTCGGCGACAAAGCCGTCGACGTCGAGCAACAGGGCCTCGTCATAGCCGTGCATCACCGCTTCCCGGTTGGCCAGGATCGAATTGGCGTAAGTCGCGGAAAATTTGGCGCGCGCCATGGTTGCATTCACATGGTGGCGCGCGAAACTGGAAGTCTTGACGCGAATGCCCTTGGTCAACCCGTCTTCGCCCAGGTATGCGCCCCACGGCCAGGCGGCGATCGCCACGTGGGTGGTCGCCCCGACCGGCGACACCCCCATTTTCTCCGAGCCGTAGAAGGCGATCGGACGCAGGTAACAGGACTCGAGTTTGTTTGCACGCACGACTTCCTTTTGCGCTTCCATCAGGACTTCCTTCGAATAAGGCATGTCCATCATGTAGATCTTGCACGAATTCAGCCAGCGGTCGGTGTGCTCGGAAAGCCGGAAAATCTGCGTACCCGAAACCGTGTTGTAAGCGCGCACGCCCTCGAAGGTGGCCAGGCCGTAGTGCAGCGAATGCGTCAGCACGTGCGTGGTGGCGCTGCGCCACGGCACCAATTTTCCGTCATACCAGATGAACCCGTCGCGGTCGGCCATCGACATGATGCGTATCTCCAGATCGATTTTGAAAGAGGAACATGATTTTAGCGGATTCGCTCCCTATAATCCGGGCTGTGTTTTCATGACCTTCACTCAATGCCCAAAGTGCGGCCACGCGCCGCTGCCCGCTGACCAGTCCGCGCCGGCCGCATGCGCGGCTTGCGGTGTGATCCTTGCCAAGGTCGGCGCACTCGGTGCCGCACCGCGCCACGATCGGCGAGCCGCGATCAAAGTCGATGAGGGGCCCGCGCGCGGCAGCGAAATTCTGCAACTCGTTCTTCATGTTCCGCCCGCCATTGACCGCACTTACTGGCTGTTGCGTGCGGTCGGGCTGGCCACCGCATGTTTCTGGACCGCCTTGATCTTCAAAGATGTCGATGTCCCTGCCGGCCAAGCCGGCAGTTACTTCCTGTGGGCGGTCCTTACCCCCTTCCACGAGGCGGGCCATGTTCTGTTGCTGTGGGCGCCGCAATTCGTGACCATCCTTGGGGGTACCCTTGGCCAGCATCTGATGCCGGGCCTGTTGGCTGCAGTCCTCTTGATTCGACGCCGCGACCCGTTCGGTGCGGCCCTGTTCACCTGGCTCCTGGGTTATTCGATCATCATGATGGCGGTGTACATGTTCGACGCGTTCGACCCGCGCATCATGCTCCTGGACGGTCGCACCGGTGCTGAGAGTGATGGCCACGACTGGCAGAATCTTTTCGGCGACCTCGGATTGTTGCCGAGCGCGCGCGGCATTGGCATTTTCTGCGGCCGTTTGGGGCAGTTGATCATGATCGCCAGCCTGGCCTGGGCGGCGGCGATCGTCTGGATGCAGCGCGGCCGTGTATCGGAGCTGCCATTCGCCGAGGGCGGGCCGGATGCGTAGCGGACTGGCTTTGCTATGCGCGGCGGCCTTTGCCGCGAACGCGCAAGACACGCCTCGATGGTGGGTAGGATTCATCGATGCCAACGACCGCGCGTTTCTCGAGATCCCGGGCGACGGCCCCGCCTGCACCGGGCGCGTCGGGCTGCTGAAGGGCGCCATCAGGCGGCCAGGGGAGGTGTTGCCTTCACGCCGGAGCGCTGCCGCCCAGGTCGGCAAGGATGCCCGCCTGGCCTTCGGTGTTGTGGACCTGGCCGGTCGCAATCGCGAGCGCGTGCTGCCGCGCGTGGTCGCGATTGTCCGGGAAGATGAGACGGCGCGCCTGCCGCTACCACCGCCCTGCTGGTTTCTGGCGGAGGCTGGAACCGAAGCGCCGGGCTATCGTGCGCTTGAGGATCGCATCGCGCTTGCGGTACACCCACCGCGCGTTCTCAAGGTGCGGACCTTTGATCAGACCTGGAAGAGTTTCGCGGCGCTGAGCGGAACGGAAGCACGTTTGCTGGCGTCCCGGGAAGTGCCGGCGGCGCTCGTCGAGCGCGTTGCAATGCTTTTGCCGCAGGCCACGCAGGTCCACGCGCAATCGTTCAGCGCGACGCTGGAAGCGCTACGCGGGCCGGAGCCGCTGTGGCTGATCGGTGCGATCGGGAGCGGCGACGCACCCGCAACCGAGCCCGGTACCTTCGACACGCTCAACCTGATCGTCCGCGAGGGTGCGACCGCTGACGCGGTCCTGTATTCGGCTGGCCCATCCGGTGGTCTCGGGCGCGATCGCGCCGCCAGCTTTGCCTTGCAGGTGGCGGCGGTGCTTGATCTTGATGGCGACGGTGCCGATGAGTTGCTGGTACGTGCGCGCTACTACAGCGGCGGCAACCTCAAGGTTATGCGCTGGGATGGCCGGCGTTTCGTCGAGGTTCGACAGACTGGATATGAAGGCGAGTAGCCAGGATGCGTTTGGTGGGCGCATACTCGCAGGCTTTGCTCTTGCTGTATGGCAGTCGTTCCACTATGTCGCCCCGTTCTCGCAGTACGCGGCCGGGGCCATTGCAAACCCGGTCGGGGCCGGTATTAGCCGCAGTGCGCTGATGCCGCGCCCGGTTGCGTCCGCCCAGTTCGCCCAGTCCGCCTCAAGCCTCTTGCGCTCGCCGCGCCACCTCACATGACTTCAAGCCCAGAACCTACTGATACCAAACGCAATGTGTTTCTGCTGATCCTTTGCCAGGGTCTGCTGTTTGTCAACAACACGACCATGATCGCGGTCAATGGATTGGTCGGTTTCGCGCTGGCACCCAACGCAGCCCTGGCGACCATTCCGGTCACCGCCTATGTGATCGGCTCGGCGCTGGCTTCCGCGCCGATCGCGCGCATGATGCGGCGCTACGGCCGACGCATCGGGTTTTCAGTCGGCACCCTGTTCGGTGTACTGGGCGTGACCCTGGCGGCGATGGGCACGCACTTGAAGCTGTTCTGGCTGGTGTGCCTCGGCACCATGGTGGTGGGCATCTACAACGCCTGCGGCCAGCTTTACCGTTTCGCTGCCGCCGAAGTGGCGCCGCCTTCCTTCAAGGAGCGAGCGATCTCGTACGTCATGGCTGGCGGCATCATTGGCGGCGTGGTCGGGCCCAATCTCGCGAAATACTCGAAAGACCTGCTGGCGGTTGCTTTCGCGGGCTCTTTTGCAGTGCTGGTGCTGTTCGCCCTGGCGTCGCTTTTGGTGATCCAGTTCATTCGCTTTCCGCCACAGACCGCGGCCGAGAAGGCCGGTGGCGGCCGGCCCTTGGGCGAAATCATGCGCCAGCCGGTGTTTGTCGTGGCGGCGCTGTCGGCCACCATCGGCTACGGCGTCATGAACCTCCTGATGACCGCCACGCCGCTGGCCATGCAGATGTGCAGCCATCCGTTTTCGGACGCGGTACTGGTGCTTGAATGGCATGTCATCGGCATGTTCGCACCCTCATTTTTCACCGGCAGCCTGATACGACGTTTTGGCGTTCTCAACATCATATTCACCGGTGTTCTTCTGATGTTCGGCTGTGTCGCTTTTGCGCTCAGCGGCAACGACGTGACACATTTTCTCGTCGCCCTGTTCGCACTCGGGGTGGGCTGGAATTTCATGTTCATCGGTGGTACCACCTTGCTGACCCAGACCTATCGCCCCGAAGAGAAGAACCGGGTGCAGGGCGCCAACGATTTCCTGGTGTTTCTGACCATGGCGATTTCCTCTTTTTCGTCCGGCGCCCTGGTCACAAGCCGCGGCTGGGAATTGCTGAATATGGGGGCACTGCCGTTCCTGGTGCTGGTGTCGATGGCGATTCTGTGGCTGGCGCTGAAGCGACGTGGTGCCGCTGCCGGAGCATGAACGCGGCGCATTCGCAAGGCGGTGAGTCGCCGCGCACGGCCTACATGGCCGGAGCGCTCGCGATATCTCCCTTTCTCGCCGGCACCGTGCCCTTCGGAATAGTCACGGGCATCGCCACGCGAGCCGCCGGCCTTTCGTTTTGGGAGTCGGTGGCAATAACGCTGCTGGTGTTCTCCGGCACGGCGCAGATCGCCGCCCTGCCGCTGATGGTTGTCGGTGCGCCGCCTTTGGTGGTGGTGTTCACCGCGCTGGTCATCAGTTTGCGCTTTGTCATCTATAGCGCCGCGGCGGCTCCCCACTTTCGCAAATTGTCGCTTTCATGGCGGCTGCTGCTTGGCTATTTCAATACCGATACCGGCTTTGCTCTCTTCATGCGCAAGATGGCGGATCACCCCGACTTGCCGTATCGCCACTGGTATTACCTGGGGGGTGGCAACATGGTGGCGTTGACATGGATCGTTGCGACCATCGCTGGAATCCACGCGGGCGCTCAGGTCCCGGCGGCATGGCGCCTGGAGTTTGCCGCGACATTGGGGATACTCGCGCTGATGGGTCCTTTCGTGCGCAGCCGGCCCGAATTGATCGCCGCTGCCGTCGGCGGCGGGGTTTCCCTCGCCGCCGCCGCGTTGCCGATGAAGCTGGGTCTGGTATGCGGGGCAATCGCCGGCATTGCCGCCGGTGCGCTGGCCGAACGCGCGATTGCGGGGAATGCAAGGTGATCAATCATGTGAACGAGTATGGCTGGGCGCTGTGGGGCATCATCCTGGGCATGGCCATGGCCACCTACCTGAACCGGGCCGCGCTGTTCATCGTTTCGGATCGATTCCAACTGCCGCAAGGCTGGCAACGCGCCCTGCGCTTCGCGCCGGCCGCAGCCCTCAGTGCGATCGCCATTCCCGATTTGTTCCTGCATCAAGGCCAGATAGTCGTTTCGCTGGATAACATCCGACTGATTGCGGGTCTGAGCGGCCTCATAGTCGCGATACTGACGCATAGTTCAGTGCTGGCGATTTCAGTCGGGATGGTGGCGTTGCACGGATTGCAGCGTCTGGCAGGATGATCCGGCTCCCCGCAGCGGTCACCCGCAGAATTTATCCGCAGCAGTCATCATTTCCAAGCACGGTTTGCCATAGGCTGCGGACCACGGCGGCTTCGGCGCTTACCTGCGCGGGCGGAACCCGCGCAAACTCGGCGTTGTTGAGGCGTAGCGCGTGTTGATACCTGCGGTAGGCGCGATAGGCGTCGCCGGCGGCCGCGCCCAGTTCCGCCGGGATCAGTCCGGCCTCGCCAGCTTCACGCAACAGGCTGATGTTGCCCAGATTGCCGAACAGGCGTGGGTTGTCACGGGCATGCAGCAGCACCAGGGTTTGCACGCAAAACTCGATATCGATCATGCCTCCGGCGTCGTGCTTGAGGTCGAACTGACCTGAACGATTCGGGTGGCCGGCATGCATTTTCTCGCGCATGGCGCGCACCTCGGCCCGCAGCTTGTCGGCTGCGCGCGGTAGCGCCAGTATGTGACGGCGCTCCTCTTCGAAGGCGGCACCAACGCGCGCACTGCCGGCACAAAAGCGGGCGCGGGTGAGAGCCTGATGCTCCCACGCCCAGGCACGCCTGCGCTGATAGTCGGCAAACGCGGCCATGCTCGTGACCAACAGGCCACTGGCGCCATCGGGACGCAGGCGGGTGTCGACTTCGAACAGGCGGCCGGAAGTGGTCTGGGTATCGATGAAGGTGATCAGGCGCTGCGCCAGGCGGGCATAGGTTTCCGCTGCCTTTTCATGGTCGTCGTCATAGATGAAGATCAGGTCCAGGTCCGATGCATAGCCAAGCTCCTTGCCACCCAGCTTGCCATAGGCGATCACCGCGAATTCCGGCGTATCGCTGTGGCGCGACTTCAACGCCGCCCAGGCTTGCGCAAGCGCGATGGCCAGTGTGCGGTCCGCCAGTTCCGACAAATGATCGGCCAGGGTCTCCACGGTAAGCAGGCCCTGTACGTCTTGCGCCAGCAGGCGGAACACCGCGGTGTGGTGGGTTTCCCGCAAGGCGTTCATCTGCGCTTCCAGGTCATCGCCGCAGGCGGCGATCTGGGCTTCCGCATCGGCCGAGAACCCTGCCATGTCGGGCGCCCCATACAGTGTTTGCTCGTCTATGAGTTCGTCAAGCAGGATCGGATGCAGTGTCAGATAACGCGAAGCCCAGTCGGAGGCGCCCTGCAGGCGTGCCAGTCGCGTGAGCGCAGGCGCGGACTGTGACAGCAGGGAAAGATAGCTCGCGCGCGAGGCGATGCTTTCGATGAAGCCGAGCAGGCGCGGCAGGGTCACATCCGGTGCCGCTGTGCTGCCGGCGGCATCAATCAAGCGCGGCAGCAGCGCGTCCAAACGTTGGCGCGAACTTTCGGCCAGGCGCCGGATCTTGGCGCCACTGAAAGTGGCGTCGATCAGGCGGGCCTGTTCGTCGGCTTGGGTGAATCCCGCGCCTTGCAGGCGTTGCGCGAGGGGAACCGCGTCGTTGCCGGGCAGCGCCGGCGCGGGGTCGCCCAACACGTGTTCGAAGTGTCGCCGCACCCTGCCGCGGTGCGCGTCGAGCAGCATCATGAAGCCTGGCCAGTCAGCGCATCCCATGGCTTGTGCCAGCTGCAAACGCGCTTCCTGCGAAGCCGGCAGCATGTGGGTTTGCTGGTCGTTCGCGTACTGCAGGCGATGCTCGACCCGGCGCAGGAAATTGTAGGCGGCCGTCAATTCGCTTACCGCCATAGCTTGCAAAAGGCCCAGTTCAGCCAGCGCCTTCAACGCCGATACGGTAGGCCGCAGGCGCAGCCGCGCGTCGCGGCCGGCGCGTATCAGTTGCAGTGCCTGCGCCACGAATTCGATTTCACGGATGCCACCCGGCCCCAGCTTTACATGGTCATCCAGTTCGCGCCTTGCAACTTCGCGACTGATCTGCGCGTGCAGACCTTTGAGAGACTCGATCGAGCCAAAGTCCAGGTAGCGCCGGTACACGAAAGGCGTGACCATGGTCATCAGTTCGCCGGCGCGGTCTCCAGTGAGCACCCGGGCCTTGATCCATGCGTAGCGTTCCCAGTCACGACCCTGGGCGACCAGATAGTTTTCGAGAGCCTCAAAGCCCATCGCCAGAGGGCCGTCGCCCCAGGGCCGCAGGCGCATGTCGACACGGAAAACGTAGCCTTCTGCCGTTGCTTCCGAAAGCGTCGCGATCACGCGCCTGCCAACCTGACCAAAAAACTCCCGATTGCCGACACTGACGGTCCCGCCGCGGGTTTCGCCTTCCTCCGGGTACAAGAAAATAAGGTCGATGTCGGACGACACATTGAGTTCATGTCCGCCCAGCTTGCCCATGCCGACCACATGCAGGGTTTGCGGCAAGTCGCTATCGGCGCCCATGGGTGTGCCCAGGCGCGGCGCCAGCTCCGCTACCGCTGCGGCAAGGGCGGCGCCAATGGCCTGCTCCGCCAGTGCGGACATCGCTTGAGTCACCTCGGACAGATCGGCTAAGCCCGCCAGGTCGCGCTCCATGATCACCAGCATGACGATGCGGCGTACATCGCGCAACGCACGTGGCAGGTCACCGCCTCGCGCACCAAGTGCCTCGCCTATCAGGTTCGCAATGCCGGATGCATCAAGCTTTTGCGCCGACAGCCGCGCCAGTGTTTCGGCCAAATCGGGCCTGGCCGCAAGTTGCGCCCGCGCATAAGCACTGAAGAATCTGCCATGCGGGATGGAAGGGGATTCCGAAGTGTTTGTTTCCAAATGAAAATTCCTTGATTGCCTGCGTTGTGGTGCATCCATTATCCAAAGCGCGGCCTATGCTACATTGACCAGTGAAGCTATGGACGCAGCAAGCACCACGCAAACCCTCTCCGGTGTCTCCCGATGGCGCCGTGCGCTTGCACGCGTATTCCGGCTGACCGAGTGGTTGATCTGGGCGGTTTTCTTCGTGGTCGCGCTGACTTTCATTCTGCTGCGGTATGCGATTTTGCCGAACGCCGAGAATTATCGGCCGTCGATCGAAAGTGCGTTGTCGCGCAGCCTCGGCAGCAAGGTGACGATTGGCCGCATCGATGCCGGCTGGGACGGCTTGCATCCAGATCTGGATTTGACCGACGTACGGCTGTACGACCGTCAGGGGCGGCCGGCGCTTTCCTTGCCCTATGTTTCGCTCACTGTCTCCTGGTGGTCGGCGCCGATGCGTGAGTTGCGCCTGCACGCGCTGGAAGTCACCGGGGCCGAGCTTGATATCCGCCGCACCCGCGGTGGAACGTTTGTGGTCGGTGGTATCGAAATCAATGATCAGCCGGACGGTACCGGGCTGTCCGATTGGATTCTCGGGCAGCGGCGCATCGTTATCGCGGAATCGAAATTGCGCTGGAACGACGAACTGCGCGGCGCTCCGGAGCTCGTACTGTCGAATATCCGCACCGTGCTGGAGAGCTCCGGCGCACGCCATCGGTTCGGTTTTGTCGCCGATCCCCCACGTGAATTGGCTTCGCGACTGGATCTGCGCGCCGACCTTTACGGCGATTCATTGGCCCGCTTGCGCCAATGGCGTGGCGCACTGTATGCCGACCTCAAGTACATCGACTTGGCCGCGTGGCGCGCATGGATCGACTACCCGGTGGATATCCGTTCCGGAACCGGCAGCGTGCGGGCGTGGCTTGGCTTCGACGGCGATCATCTTGAGTACTTCACCAGCGACATAGGCCTGGCCAATGTGCAGGGGCGCCTTGAGCGCGAATTGCCGGTGTTGGAGCTTGCGCGTGTATCCGGTCGCATTGGTCTGCGCGAGATTGCCAGTGGCGGCACCGCGCTTGGCTTCGTGCGGATCGGCGAAAAGCAGGTGACCGGTTTCGAGCTCAGCGGGCGGCAGGTTTCTCTGACCACCAACGATGGGATCAGCCTGGCGCCGGCGGATTTTTCGATGAAGACCATTAGCGCGCGTGCCGCCAAGCCGCAGGAAGTCGAACTGGAGGCCAATTCGCTCGATCTGGAACCCCTGGCCAAGTTGCTCGAGCATTTGCCGCTTGATGCGCAGTTCCGCAAGACATTGGGCGAATTCAATCCGCGCGGCTCGGTATTCGATTTTCGACTGTCGTGGCGTGGCGAGTTTGAAAAGCCGGTGTCCTATAGCGCTCGCGGGCGGTTTTTCGATCTCTCGCTGGACGCGCGCGGACCGGTTCCGGGTTTCGCCAAGCTTTCCGGAACAGTTGTCGCCAGCGAAAAGGGCGGCACGCTGACGCTCGCCAGCCGCAATGCCGTGGTCCTGTTGCCGCAACTGTTCGAGGACCCGAAGCTTGACTTCGACATGCTGACCGCGCAACTGGGATGGTCGCATCCGAACGGCAAACTGGAGCTGCGCACCGACAACGCGGCATTTTCCAACCAGGATGCGGCAGGAACTGCGCAGTTTGTGTATCGCACCGAACCCGGTACTCCGGGCTACTTGGAGCTCAATGCCAAGCTTGCGCGTGGCCAGGGTGCGCGGGCACATCGCTACCTGCCCAAGCACATGAAGGCCACGCGATCCTGGGTGCAGGCTGCGATCGAGAAAGGCCGCGTGGATGAGGGCGTTTTCTACCTCAAGGGAAACCTGCAGGACTTTCCATTCAAGGACCCGAAACGCGGCAATTTTCGCGTCGCCTTGAAGCTCTCCGACGCGAGTTTCCTGTATGCGAGCGGCTGGCCGCGCATCGAAAACGTCAAGGGTGATCTGATTTTCGATCGCAGTGCCCTGGAGTTTCGCGGCAACGCGCCGGGCAATGTCGGCCTTGCCAGGCTGGGGCGCGTCGAGGCACGCATACCCGACCTCGATGCGGCGCGCCTGGTGGTTGATGTGCAGGGCGCGGCCGAGGGGCCCACCCAGGCGTTTCTGCAATTCATCGACGAAAGTCCGCTTGATCGCATGTTCGACGGCTACACCGATACCATCCGTGCGAGCGGGGCCGGCAGGCTCAGCCTGAGTCTTTCGCTGCCATTGGATGAGGTCGAGAAGATACGTTTGAGCGGGCAATATCAGATCACCAACAACGACGTGAAGGTCGATGCGGACCTGCCACTGCTGGCCAGGACCAGTGGCGTCGTTGCATTCACCGAAAGCGGGGTCAGCTTGCGCAACGTGCGCGGCGATGCGCTTGGCGGGCAGTTCACTCTTGCAGGAGCCAGCCGCGGCGACGGCACCATCGCGCTGACAGCGGGTGGCAATCTGACCCTGCCGGGGCTGCGCAGCTGGATCAGCGACCCCCTGCTGGCAGCGATGTCAGGGAGCACCGCTTGGCGGGCGGCAATCAACGTGCGCAAGAAGACCGGCGAATTGAGCGTGGAGTCCAATCTCGCCGGCGTCGCCATCGACCTGCCGGCGCCGTTCGGGAAGGTGGCAGCCGATGCCTGGCCCTTGCGCCTGGCCAAGACCGCCTTGCCGGGTACACGTAACGACGACGAAATCACGATCAGTCTCGGGCGGGTTTTGAATGCGCGGGTGCAGCGTCGCCTCGAAGGGGGGGAGATGCGTTTTGCGCGCGCTGCCGTGGCGGTGGGCGACACCCTGCCGGCGCTGCCGCGAGCCGGGCTGGCCTTGAACGTGACGGCGACCAACATCGACATCGAGCAGATCAAGGCCAGGCTTTTCGATAGCCGCTGGTCCGCGCCGTCTTCACCCCAGGGCGCGTTGGTCGCCAACGCGGCGCCGGCGGCTCTGGCAGGCTACATGCCGGTGCAGGCCAATCTCAAGGCCGATGTGCTGGATGTGTACGGCAAGCGCTTGTCGCAGGTAAGGCTCGGTATTTCGCAGGAAGGAAGTGCATGGGTTGCGAACCTGGCGTCGCAGGAAGCCAATGGCAATCTGACGTTTCAAGGCGGGAGCGGGCGTGACAACGGCCGCTTTACCGCTCGCCTCAGGAACCTGTTCATCCCCGCCAACCTGGCGCGCCAGGAACCGCGCGACGACACGCCCATGGATCGTCTTGCCCAGGAGCTGCCCGCTGTCGATGTCGTGATCGACGCCTTCGAGGTCGGCGAGAAAAAGCTCGGGAAGCTCGAACTGGTGGCCATCAACGCGGGCAATGAGTGGCGTATCCAGCGCTTGAACCTGGCCAACGCCGACGGTGTGTTGGCGGGTTCCGGGGCTTGGCGGGCGCGGCGCATCGGCGATACCCGGCGCAGGCTGGCGCTCGACTTCACCCTTGAGGCCTACGATGCCGGCAGGCTGCTGGATCGCCTGGGCTTCCCGGGGACGGTGCGCAACGGCAGCGGCAGGCTGGAAGGCAACGTCGCCTGGGAAGGCTCGCCCCTGGCGCTCGACTATCCGAGCCTTTCCGGCAATATCGCGCTGCGGGTCGAGAAAGGGCAGTTTCTGAAGGCCGATCCCGGCGTCGGCAAGTTGTTGGGCATCATGAGCCTGCAGGCATTGCCGCGCCGTCTGGCGCTTGATTTTCGAGATGTCTTTTCCGAAGGTTTCGCCTTCGATCTGGTATCGGCCTCAAGCAAGATCGAGCGCGGTGTGCTGTCGACCACGGATTTCAAAATGACCGGAGTCACCGCCGCGGTGCTGATGAATGGCGAGGTTGACCTGGTCAAGGAAACACAGGGTTTGCGGGTGGTGGTGTTGCCGGATCTTTCCGGCGGCATGGGCTCGGTGGTCACCGCCTTGCTGGGCAATCCAATTCTGGGGCTGGCCACTTATCTCGCGCAAAGGATTCTCAAGGACCCGCTTTCGCGTGCGTTTTCGTTCGAGTATGTGATCAGCGGTACCTGGGCGGACCCGAAAACAGCGCGCATTCAGAACACGCAGATCGGTCAGGCCGGCGCGGGAGGCGAGCAGGGTGGCGCGCAAGCGCCGGCGGTCCCGCCGCGCCCCGCGCCGCCACGAGCGACAGGAGAGGACGGCAAGTGACAAGCCGAAAAAACAGGGTCGCTGCGATTCAGATGGTGTCGACGCCAATAGTGGCGGACAACCTTGCAACTGCCGGCGAATTGATCGCGCGCGCGGCGGGTGAGGGTGCTCGCCTGGTAGCGTTGCCGGAGTATTTTTGCATCCTGGGCCGCAAGGAAACCGACAAGGTCGATGCGCGCGAGCAATTCACGCCAGGCCACCATGGCGGGCCGATCCAGGCTTGGCTGGCGGAGATGGCCGCGCGTCACAACATCTGGCTGGTGGGCGGCACCTTGCCGATTGACTGCGGTTCGAACAGCCGCATTCTCAACACTTGCCTGGTGTTTGACAACCGGGGGGCGCTGGCGGCGCGCTACGACAAGATTCACCTGTTTGGTTTCAAGCGGGTCCAGGATGATGCTGTGGTCGAGCAATTCGATGAAGCCCGCACCATCGTGCACGGCGACAATGCGCCGGTGGCGATCGATTCGCCGTTCGGCAGGCTGGGCCTGTCGGTCTGCTATGACCTGCGGTTTCCCGAACTTTACCGGGCGCTGGGGCATTGCGACCTGATGCTGGTGCCGTCGGCGTTCACCGCGACCACCGGGCGGGCGCATTGGGAGACGCTATTGCGCGCGCGGGCGATCGAAAATCTTGCCTATGTGCTGGCGCCTGCGCAGGGCGGCCTGCACCTGAACGGCCGGCGCACCCACGGCCACACGATGCTGATCGATCCCTGGGGCGAGATCAAGGCCGAATTGACTGAGGGAGCCGGTGTGATCACGGGCGAAATCGACCTCGATCATGTGGCCGCGTGCCGTGAAAGTCTGCCGGCGCTGGCGCATCGAACCCTGTGACCTGCGGGGTCGGAAATGCGCGCGGCCTGGCTCCATCTGCAAGCACATGTCGGCCGAAGCTAGGATAATGACGAGTTCGTTCACATGTTTCCTCCAGGAGCTACCCCGTGAAAGCAGTTTCACCTGATATTGCACATTTGGCCGATGCGCGCTCGTTACTATTGACGCCCTACGGGCTGGACGAATCGAATCTCACCCGGGTGCTGGATTCGATGTTTGCGCGCCGCATCGACTATGCCGACCTGTACTTCCAGTATGCGCGCTCGGAGGGCTGGAGCCTCGAAGAAGGTATCGTCAAGTCGGGCAGCTTCAACATCGAGCAGGGCGTGGGCGTACGCGCGATCAGCGGTGAGAAGACCGCGTTCGCCTATTCCGACGATATCTCCTTGAAAGCCTTGCAGGACGCGGCGGGTGCCACCGCCGCGATTGGCCGTCAAGGCCAGTCCAGAAGCGTTAAAGCGGCGGCGGGTGTCGCGCGACGGCTGTATGCTGCTGCCGACCCTCTGGTGTCGCTGAATGCCGATGTCAAGGTGCGGCTTCTGGAGCGCATCGAGAAGATGGCGCGCGGACTGGATGGGCGCGTCACCCAGGTCATGGCTTCGCTGGGCGGCACCTATGAAGTGGTGCTGGTCGCGCGCAGTGATGGCGTGCTGGCGGCCGATGTACGGCCTCTGGTGCGGCTTTCGATCACCGTGATCGCCGAGGAAAATGGCCACCGCGAGTCGGGCGGCGCCGGTGGTGGCGGTCGCTTCGACTATGGCTATTTCAATGACGAAATCCTGCTTGATTACGCCAGGCAGGCGGTGCATGCCGCCCTGACCAATCTCAAGGCGCAGGCGGCCCCGGCTGGAACCATGAATGTGGTGCTCGGCAACGGCTGGCCGGGGATTCTGCTGCATGAGGCCATCGGCCACGGACTGGAAGGCGATTTCAACCGCAAAGGCTCCTCGGCGTTTTCCGGGCGGGTCGGTGAGCGGGTGGCGGCACGCGGCGTGACCGTGGTCGATGACGGCACCATCGCCGATCGACGCGGGTCGCTCAACATTGATGATGAAGGCAATCGCACGCAGTGCACCACGCTGATTGAAGACGGCATTCTCAAGGGCTACATGCAGGATGCGCTCAACGCGCGCCTGATGAAGGTCAAGCCGACCGGCAACGGTCGCCGTGAATCATTCGCGCATGTGCCGATGCCGCGCATGACCAACACCTACATGCTCAACGGCGACCGCGAACCCGAAGAGATCATTCGTTCAGTGAAAAAAGGGCTTTACGCCAGGAACTTCGGCGGTGGCCAGGTTGACATCACCAGCGGCAAGTTCGTCTTTTCAGCTTCGGAAGCCTATCTCATCGAGGATGGGCGGGTGACGCATCCGGTCAAGGGGGCCACCATCATCGGCAACGGGCCGGATGCACTCAGGCGAGTGAAAATGATCGGCAACGACATGAAGCTCGACAGCGGCGTGGGCACCTGTGGCAAGGATGGTCAGAGCGTACCGGTTGGCGTCGGCCAGCCGACATTGAGGATCGACGGCCTCACTGTTGGCGGAACCGCCTAAGGCTTGCCTGCCGCATGTGTTCCGGACGGGCATCGCGTCCAGCCGTCGTGCCCGGACAAGCCGCGGTTCGGCAGAAGCCTCCGCAGAAGGCCCGCGCGTTTGGCGTCCGGCCCGACATGTCGCCCGAAGAGGCAGTGCGCGGCATCGTGCGAATGGCGTACCAGCATTTGCGTGCCAACGAGGCCGGTGTTCTGCAAAGCGAGAATCCGGAATATGTGCATCAGATGCGCGTCGCCGTGAGGCGGCTTCGATCCGCGCTGCGCATGTTTCCCCACACCAACGCCTGCGACCTGCGATCCCGCTGCGACGCAGCGCTCCGGACGCTGGGACGCGCACTTGGCGGTGTTCGCGATCTTGATGTGTTCGGCCAGACCGTCGAGCCGGCGCTGCGCGACCTGCCGCGCCCGCAGGCACGTGCGGTGCGTGCCGCGATAGCCGGTCGGGTCGGATCGGCCCGCGCGCGCGCGCGGGAGTATCTGCAAACGCCGGATTACGAGCGCCTGACCACACGACTCGCCCTTTGGCTGGCGATGCAGGCGCCCGACGCCGGTGGCGGAGTCCTGATGCATTTGGCGCGGCGCCAGCTTGCCCGTCTGTACAAGCACGTCGCGCGCGGCGCGGCGCGGCTGGATTCACTGGACGAATCGGGGCGTCATCGGCTGCGTGTGCAAATCAAGCGTGCCCGCTACGCCGCCGAGTTTTTTTCAGGACTTTACGCGCGCGATGCGGTGCGACCTTATGTGGCGGCGTTGTCCGAATTGCAGGATTGTCTGGGAAGTTTGACCGACATCAACATGGCAAGGGCGCTTTTGCGCGACTTTGAGCTTGGCTGCGAGATCGAGCAGCGCCTGCTTGGCGCATGGGAGGCGCGCGCAAGCGATGCTGCGCAGACCCTTGAGAGCGGTTTCGAGGCCGCGACCCGTTGTGCGGGTTTCTGGAAACGTCACCATGGACGGAGAACACATGTTTGAATCGGCTGAAGTAGGGCACAGAATATCCAAGGAAGACTATCGTGTTCGTGAAGCGGAGCTGCGCGAAGCGCTGCTGAAGGCGCAATACGACCTGCTGGGGAATGCGAAGTTTCCGGTAGTCATCATCATCGGCGGTGTGGATGGCGCAGGCAAGGGCGAAACGGTCAACCTGCTCAACGAATGGATGGATCCGCGTCACATCGTTACCCGTGCCTTTGGGGAGATGTCTGATGAAGAGGCCGAGCGGCCGCCGATGTGGCGTTTCTGGCGGGCCCTGCCACCGAAAGGGCGGATCGGCATACTTTTTGGTTCCTGGTACACCGCTCCGATCGTCAACCGCGTCATCGGCAAGACCAAGGCGCCAGCCCTGATGCAGTCTGTTGAAGAGATCAAGCGCTTCGAACAGATGCTGGCAGCCGAAGGTGTGCTGATTCTGAAGTTCTGGTTCCACCTTTCCAGGGATGAGCAGAAAAAGCGCCTCAAGGCGCTCGAGAAAGACCCGAAAACGCGCTGGCGGGTGACCGATACCGACTGGCAACGTTTCAAGATCTACGACCGGTTTCGCGAAATCTCCGAACACACCTTGCGCGAAACCTCGACCGGCGAGGCACCCTGGTTCATAGTTGAAGGCACCGATCCGAACTATCGCTATCTCACTGTCGGCACCCTGCTGCTCGAAGCGCTGAACAAGCGCCTGACCGACAAGAACGGTCGGGCACCGTCGTTCAAGCCCGCACCGCTGGAGCCGGTGCTGGACAATCACAATGTGCTCAATGCGCTCAATTACAAGCAGGCGCTGACGCACAAGGAGTATGCGCGGCAGCTCGAAAAGTACCAGGGACGTCTCAACCTGCTTACCCGCGATCCGCGCTTTCGCGGCAAATCGCTGATTGCCGTATTCGAGGGGCAAGATGCGGCCGGCAAAGGAAGCAGCATCCGGCGCATCACCGGTGCGCTGGATGCCCGGCATTACCAGGTGATCCCGATTGCAGCGCCTACCGAGGAAGAGCGCGCGCAACCCTACATGTGGCGCTTCTGGCGACATCTGCCGCGCAAGGGGCGGGTCACGATCTTCGACCGCTCGTGGTACGGCCGTGTGCTGGTGGAGCGGGTCGAGAAATTCTGCTCCGAATACGACTGGATGCGTGGTTACCATGAAATCAACGATTTCGAAGAGCAAATGGTACGCAACGGCGTGATACTGGTGAAATTCTGGGTGGCGATCACCAAGGAAGAGCAGCTGAAACGCTTTCGCGAACGCCAGAAAATCGCCTTCAAGCAATTCAAGATCACTGAAGAGGACTGGCGCAATCGCAAAAAGTGGGGCGACTACGAGCGCGCGGTATGCGATCTGGTCGAACGCACCAGTACCGAGGTCGCGCCATGGAACCTGATTCCCGCCAACGACAAAATGTTCGCGCGAATCGAAATGCTGAAGACGCTGTGCGATCGAATTGAACGGGCACTGTGAAGGTATCAGCATAGTTGTCCGCGCACAACAGGCGCTTGCCTGGGCGGCGAGATGGCTGTAGAGTCTGAGTTCCAAGAGATTTTGTCGAAAGCTGCTTTTCATGGCGCACGGACCTTTCTTCTATTTTTATTTTTGGATCTACCTCAGCCCCGGCGGAGCAAGTAGAGACGAAGCGTTTTAGCCACTGAAACACTGAAGAATTCTCGAAAAACCGCCGGTCGTATCCGGCGGTTTTTTTTTGTCCGGTTCAAGCATTCAAAGGAGAAAGACATGCCCAACAGCGCCCCCGCTCCACATCGCGACAGCGTCAGCGACCGTACCTCCCGCACCGATGACGAGCGCATCAAGAACATCATGCCGCTGCCGCCACCTGAGCACCTGATCAAGTTTTTCCCGATTCAGGGT
Organism: Burkholderiales bacterium; assembly: GCA_040382235.1. Taxonomy (GTDB): domain Bacteria; phylum Pseudomonadota; class Gammaproteobacteria; order Burkholderiales; family JAEUOS01; genus JAEUOS01. The sequence goes on along the minus strand of JBEIFV010000014.1, from coordinate 32,697 downwards.
ACGCCGGCCGAAGAGTTGATTGCCGGAACCCGGCGGCGTATCCAGAGCATCATCCACGGCCGGGATGACCGGCTTCTGGTGATCATCGGGCCCTGTTCAATCCATGATCCGGCGGCGGCTGTCGACTACGCCAAGAAACTCAAGGCCGAGCGCGAACGACATGCCGGCGAGCTTGAAGTGGTGATGCGTGTGTACTTCGAAAAGCCGCGCACCACTGTAGGCTGGAAAGGCCTGATCAACGACCCCTATCTGGACGAGAGTTACCGCATCAACGAAGGCTTGCGTATCGCCCGCGACCTGCTGGTGCGCATCAATAACGAGGGTGTGCCCGCCGGTTCGGAGTTTCTCGACGTGATCTCGCCGCAGTACATCGGCGACCTGATCTCGTGGGGCGCGATCGGCGCGCGCACCACCGAATCGCAGGTGCATCGCGAACTGGCCTCCGGACTATCGGCCCCGATCGGTTTCAAGAACGGCACCGACGGCAACATCAGGATAGCCATCGACGCCATTCTGGCGGCGCGGCGCGGCCACCACTTTCTCTCGGTGCACAAGAATGGCCAGGTGGCGACGGTGGAAACCAACGGCAACAAGGATTGCCATGTGATCTTGCGTGGCGGCAAGGTGCCGAACTACGACGCGGCAAGTGTCGCAGCCGCTTGCGCGGAGCTTGAGGCGAACAAGCTGCCATGCCGGCTGATGATCGACTTTTCGCACGCCAACAGCGAAAAGAGGCACGAAAGACAGCTTGATGTGGCGCGCGATGTCGGCGCACAGATCGCAGGCGGGGGCGAGTGCGTGTTTGGCGTCATGGTCGAATCACACCTGAAAGCCGGCAACCAGAAATTCAGCGCCGGCCGCGACGATCCTGCGGCCCTCGAGTATGGCAAGAGCATCACAGACGCCTGTTTGGGATGGAATGACAGCACCGAAGCCCTGAAAATCCTGGCGGATGCGGTCAAGGCCCGGCGCGGCAGGTGAGGCGTTGCACCGACCACGAGTCGTGCCGGCCATCGCTGGCCTGCGATGGGTTGGGGTGGGTGTGCTTGTAGCGGAAAGATGAGTCACAATTCGTCTGATCATGCCATCTGATCCGCTATTTCCCACCTTTAGAGCGCTCGGCGACGCCACGCCGTTTGCCGCACAGATTCGCGCTGTCGTCGGGCATAACGCCCTATTCGACGATTTCAGCGAAGCTGACTTGCGCCAACTGGGGCCTTTCATGCGGGTATTCGTGGCCCCTCCGGGAGGGGTTATCATCCGCGAAGGCGATGCCGGTGATTTCATGCTGTTCGTGATCGACGGTCTGGTCGATATCACCAAGAACGATCGGCGCGGCGAGGTCAAACGCATCGCGGTGGTCAAGGGCGGGCAGGCGCTGGGGGAGATGTCGATGATCGACGGCGAGGCCCGGTTCGCCTCCTGTACCGCCATTGAAGACACCACCTACGCCTACCTGTCGCGTCCGTCGCTGCAGAGCCTGATTGTCAGCGAACCGCGGCTGGCCGCGAAAATACTCATGAAGCTGGTGTTCATGCTGTCGCAGCGCCTGCGTCAAACCAGTTCAAAACTCGTCAACTTCATCGAGAAGTGACGCGATCGCTGAAGACGGCTACCAAAAGGTGTGGCAGTCCCCCTGATACATGACCGGGCCGGTGGGCGTGCCGGTCCGCGACCCGCCCATCGGCTCCATGCTGACCGCCATTTTCTTGAAGCTGGCTACGCTCGCGTCCGCCATCGCGGGCAGCTTCATCATGTTGCTGCCGTTTTTCTTGATCAATCCGAGCGATTTTGGCTGGCCGGCCATGTCCAGGCCCCAAAGCTCCAGGCTGGCGTCCTTGGGCATGCTGTCGCCTTCGTACTTGACCCACAGTTCGTCGGAATTGCGGCCGACATAGAGCATCAGCATGGTCTTGCCGTCGCGGTCCTTCAATGTGGCGACATACGAGGGTTGCCAAGGGTTGGCGCCGTCGGAGACGCGCATGGGCTTTTCCACCGTACGTTCGACGATTTGCACGCGCTCGACAATCTGCGGCGGACGTATGCCCACAAACACCGCGAGCGCCGCGGCAACTCCGGACGCAGCCAGACCGAACGAACGCCAGAAAGCCAGGCTATCCCAAAATCGGGTTTGTAAAGCGGGCGCGCCGGGCTTTGGTGCGATCTGTGCTGCAACGCGATCCCAGACATGGCGTGGCGGCGGTATCGCCGTGACGGCGGCGGTCATCGGGTTGAGGCGACCTTCCCATGCGGCCACTGCGCGCCGGAGCGCGGCGTCGTTGGTGAGCCAGGCGGCAAACCGGCGCCGCGCGCCACTGTGGAGTGTGCCAAGCACATACTCCGCGGCGAGACGCTCGATCAATTCCGGTTTGTCGCGGTACTTCATGGTTGCTTTGGGCCCGCGTTAAAAATGAACTTCATGTTCCGACGATGCCGGCGCTGCCCAGGCAATCCTTGAGCCTGATCAGGCCACGCCGTACCCAGGTCTTGACCGTGCCCAGCGGCTGACCCAGCTTTTCGGCCAACTCGGCATGGGTCAGGCCTTCAAAAAATGCCACGCTGATCGCCCGTTGCTGCTTTTCCTCCAAGGTTTGCAGGCAGCGGGCGATCGCGCCTGCTTCAGCAGAACGCTCAAGCAGCAGGAGCGGACCGGGTTCCGCCGATTCAACTGCATCAAAAACATGGTCATCATCGGTCGGATCCTCGAAATTGGGCCGCCGCAGCCAATCGAGGCAACGATTGCGAACGATGCTGGTCATCCAGGTCATCGGGGCCGACAACCCGGCCTGGTAGTTGGCGCTGTGGTTCCAGATGCTGACATAACATTCCTGCAAAACCTCTTCCGCCCAGTCCGACCTTCTCAATATACGTAGCGCAACGCCAAACAGTTTCGGCGATGTGGATTGATACAGTTGGGCAAACGCACCCTGGGACCCTGGCTCGCGTCGACCGGCTGTGGCCAACAGGTCGCGCAGGCGCTGGTCGTGCTCCGGCGGGTTGGCCATTTGCCGAGCTTATGTTTGCCTGCTTTGTTGCCACAACACATCCGAGCCGCCACCGTGGCGGTTCAGGACACGTCCGAGCACGAACAGCAGATCCGACAAGCGATTGAGGTACTGGCGCACCAGTTCGGATACCTGTTCGACCGCGCCCAGGGCGATTACGCTGCGTTCGGCACGGCGGCAAATGGTGCGCGACAGGTGGGCATGGCTGGCCGCGCGCGAGCCGCCAGGCAGGATGAAATTGGCCAGGGGCGGAACGTCGGCGTTGTATTGATCGAGCAGGTCTTCCAGGCTCTTTACCTGCTGCTCCGAGATATTCTTGAAGCCAGGAATGCACAACTCGCCGCCGAGATCGAACAGGTCATGCTGGATGCGCAACAATTGCTCGCGAGTCGGCGCTGGCAGGTCTTCGCACAAAAGCAAGCCGATGCTGGAGTTGAGCTCGTCCACATCCCCCAGGGCGTGAATGCGCGGTGAATCCTTGGTTACCCGCGACCCGTCACCCAGACCAGTGGTGCCGGCGTCACCAGTCCGGGTGTAAATTTTGCTGAGGCGGTTGCCCACACGATAGACTTTCAATTGAAGAGCCAAAATTATACCGGTCGGCACAATGCGTCAGTCAGACTGGTAGCCCTGCAGCGGCAATCCGGCAGGAGCATGCCCCGATGAATCAAACCTTTCCACACCCATTGACGCCGGCAGCCTCTCCCGGAGCGCTGACGGGAATCCGCATTCTCGATCTCACATCCATCGTCATGGGCCCGTTTGCGGCCCAGATCATGGGCGACATGGGGGCGGACGTGATCAAGGTAGAGCCGCCAGATGGCGACGCCCTGCGCTATACCAGCCATAGCCGGCACCCTGGCATGGGCAACCTGTTCATGAACTGCAATCGCAACAAGCGTTCGATTATTCTTGACCTCAAGTCCGGCGCTGGCCGCGACGCCTTTCTCAAACTGGCGACTACCTGCGACGTTTTGCTCTACAACGTGCGGCCACAGGCGATGGCGCGCCTGAAGCTTTCATATGAGGATCTGCGGGCGGTCAATTCGCGGCTGGTGTACGTGGGCGGCTTCGGATTCGGCGAGGCCGGCCCCTACGCCGGACGCGCCGCCTTCGACGACCTGATCCAGCCATGGTCGCGGTACCCGACATGGTGCATCGCGCGGGTGCGGATGTGCCACGCTTCGTGCCGATCAATTTTTGCGACCGTGTTACCGGTTTGAGCCTGGTCAACACCGTGTTGGGAGCGCTCTTGTACCGCGAGCGCTTCGGTACCGGCCAGGCGGTTGAGGTACCGATGTTCGAGACCATGGCGCAGTTTGTTCTGGGCGAGCATCTGGGCGGCCATTCCTTCGTGCCGCCGCTGGCGCCGCCGGGCTATGCGCGCATCCTCAATGCCTGGCGCAAACCGCACGCCGCCCGCGATGGTTTCCTGTGCACTCTGGTCTACAACGACAAACAGTGGCGCGCGTTTTTCGAGGTGATCGGCAAACCCGAAATGCTGCATGACCCGCTATTCGCGAGCATGGCCTCGCGTAGCGCGAGTATCGAGCGTATTTATGCCTGGCTGGGCGAAGAAATCGCGCGCAGGACCACCGCCGAATGGCTGGCATTGCTGGAGCGCGTTGATATTCCCTACACCCCGGTACGCACCATCGAGCAACTGCTTGACGATCCGCACCTGCGCGCGGTCGGCTTTTTTCGCACCTACGAGCACCCGTCCGAGGGCACTATGGTCGAGACCGGATGGCCCAGTGCATGGAGTGCTACGCCATTGTCGATCCGCCGGCCCGCGCCTCGCTTGGGCGAACATACCCGCGAAGTGCTCGGCGAGGCGGGGCTGTCGGTCGACGCGATCGAGGCCTTGGACTCCGTGGGAGCCAGGCGCAAACCCGCTTGATCGCTGTGGTGTTTCATGATGGCTTTTGCACAGCCGGGTTGGTACCGGCTTCACTATCGGATCCGGATCAATCCCTGGATATCAGCAGCGAATCATGGAGCACATGGCTTCTTTGGTGGCCTCAAGCACCAGGCCCAGGGTGCCGGTGGCTTGCCGTACCGCGTTGGTGTAGGTCTCCGAAACCAGGTTGACGGTTTGGCTTGCCGCTCGGCCGAGATCCGGAAGGCGTCTGGCAGGTTCGACTTGCCGCAGCGGACCTTGTCCGGCTTTCAAGGCAAGGAAATGTGATTCAGCGTTGCCGCATACCTCGGGCCGGTAGTCTTCGATCCGGACCGAGGCCACCAACGGCTGTCGATAATGGCGAATCAGGAAGTGGCCGGCCAGTTCTACGCCGGGATCGTTGTCCTCGAACAGCAGGCGCGTACGCAGCACGTCGCTGCCGGCCTGCATCACTCGGGTGACGCAAAAATCATAAGGACTGTTCGCCTGCGCGGGCATGTTGGCTAGGGCGCCGAGCAAGACTGTGGCCAGCCGCACACGCTTTACTCTCGCGTTGTGCAGGGCTGACGGACCGGCAAAAATGGCAAAGCAGTGAAAAAATCGCAACATGGGCTGATTCTCGCTCTCGCTTGGCGGTCACGACAGCCGGAACTGACAAGATTTTTCACCCCTGTCCGAAGCTTGTTCCGGGCTGAACCATCGCGGTTTGCATCCGGTTTGCGCATACGGCGAGTTCCATGCTCATGCTTCCGGGTTTCGGCCTGGCCTTCCGCTTGCCCGGGCAGGCGAACTGCACGACTACCTCGGACGTTTGTCGATTACCCGCCTGGCTTTGCCGATGGAGCGTTCGATGCCGCCGATGCCGACCACCCGCACGTCAGCGCTGATCCCGACAAAGGTCTTGATCGCGTGCGCCAGCGCGCCCGCGGCTGCGCGGCGGTCGGCATCGTTGATGGCGGCAAACTCGGGTCGGGGCTCGACCAGAACGGCGATCTCGTCGAGATTGTCGGGGCGCGTGACTTCAAGCACGTAGTGTGGCGCCAGTTTGGCCTGCTTGAGAATCAGTTCCTCGATTTGCGAAGGAAACACATTGACCCCGCGGATGATCAGCATGTCGTCGGAGCGGCCGGTGATCTTTTCCATGCGGCGCATGGTCCGTGCCGTACCGGGCAGGAGGCGGGTCAAGTCGCGTGTACGGTAACGGATGATCGGCAGGGCCTCTTTGGTCAGCGAGGTGAACACCAATTCGCCAAACTCGCCGTCAGGCAGCACCGCGCCGGTCTCCGGATCGATCACCTCGGGGTAGAAATGATCCTCCCATATGGTGAGGCCATCCCTGGTTTCGATGCATTCCTGCGCCACGCCCGGCCCGATCACCTCGGACAAGCCGTAGATGTCGATGGCCTGCAAGGCGGTGCGCGCCTCGATCGCATCGCGCATCTTGTGCGTCCACGGTTCTGCTCCAAAGATGCCCAGCCGAAGCGAAACCGATTTCGGATCGATGCCCTGTTTTTCCATTTCGTCGGCGATCGCCAGCATGTAGGAAGGCGTGACCATGATGATGTCGGGCTTGAAATCCTGCATCAGTTGCACCTGGCGCTCGGTCTGGCCGCCGCCAAACGGAATCACCGCCAGGCCCAGGCGCTCGCCGCCATAATGCGCACCCAGTCCGCCGGTGAAAAGGCCGTAGCCATAGGAGACATGCAGCTTGTCGCCGGGGCGGGCGCCGGCCGCGCGGATCGAGCGCGCCATCACATCGGCCCACATGTCGATGTCGGCCTTGGTGTATCCGACCACTGTTGGCTTGCCGGTGGTGCCTGAGGAGGCGTGAATGCGAACAATGCGATCCATCGGCACGGCGAACATGCCGTAGGGATAGGTTTCGCGCAGGTCGGCTTTGGTGGTGAAGGGAAACCTGGCCAGGTCGGACAGCGACTTCAGGTCGTCGGGGTGGACACCGGCGGCATCGAGTTTGTTTCGATAGTGCGGCACGTTCGCGTAGGCGTGGCGGAACGAGGCCTGCATGCGGGCAAGCTGCAAGGCCTGCAAGTGATCGCGGCTGCAGGTTTCGACAGGTTCGAGGGGGAACTGCTTTTCCATTCTGTTTGATCCTTGAAAAGGACGAGGATGGGGACCCGCAGGTTATATGTTATCGCGCAGGCGGGCGGTCGAGGGTAGACAGAATAGAATTCGCTGGTGGCTTGCAAGGGTCATCCTGAACCAATTGACACGATGTGGATTCGGCGGGTAACGTGTGACCTATGTTTTGACAGCGATGGTGGTCTCGTTTGCGATAACGCTGTTCATTATTCGTATTAACCTGGCAAGTGCCCATGCGCACCGGCAGTTTGTCAAGAAGCGTCGCGCAGCATGGATGCGCCAGCCAAGCCTGCGTGGGCTCGGTCGGGTCGGCGGGCTGGGTGTCGCCGCCGGATTGGCCGCCAGCCTGGTGCACCGGTTTTTCGACAATGGCGACGGTGCCCAGGCGACTGCGTTGTATGGGCTGTTGCTGTTGGCCACTGCCATGCCCGTATTCGTGGCGGGCTTGGCGGAAGACTTCACGCAGCGCCTGAGCGTCAGCCTGCGCTTTGTGGCGGCCGTGGTATCGGCGGGTCTTGCGGGCTGGCTACTGAACGCCTGGATAGTCAGGGTCGATGTCGCATGGTTTGACGGTGTGGTCGCGATTTCGGTGGTGTCGATCGTGTTTACATGTATCGCAGTTGCCGGCCTTGTCAACGCGTTTAACATCATTGATGGATTCAACGGTTTGGCAGGCGGCGTGGCGAGTCTCGTTTTGCTAGGCATCGCCTATGTGGCTTTCAAGGTTGGCGACGTGCCAATCCTTGCGGCGTCGCTCACCTCCGTGGGTGCCATCGGCGGCTTTATGCTGCTCAACTTTCCGCGTGGATTGGTGTATTTGGGCGACGGCGGGGCCTACCTCGTTGGTTTCTGGACTGCGGAGTTGCTGGTTTTGCTGGTGGCGCGAAATGCGAGCGTTTCACCTTGGTTCCCGATCCTGTTGTGCTCGTACCCGATATTCGAAACCCTTTTTTCGATCTATCGACGCGTCGTGTTGCGCCGTAGCCACCCCGGGGTACCGGACGTTGCGCATTTGCACCACCTGATCTACAAGCGACTGGTGCGCTGGCTGGTAGGCACGTCCTTGCAATCGCACAAGGTGCAGCGCAACGCACTGACCTCGCCGTATCTCTGGATCATCACCTCGATAGGGGTTGCACCCGCGGTGGTTTTCTGGGAGAACACGAGGGCACTGCAGGCTGGATGTGTTCTGTTCGCGGCTGGTTACATCTACGGTTACGCGCGGATCGCCACTTTCCGAGCGCCCCGCTGGTGGGTCTTACACAAGCCTCGTACGAAGGGCAAAGACACGGATCGGGCAGCATAGGATGCCGGACAAACATGATTTCTGGTCCCGCCTGTGTCTGGCGTCGCTGACAGCAGTTGTGGTCGCGGTGCCCACCATGGGAAGCGCAATCATGGGCCGTGGGTATGAAGTTTCAAAGTTGGCGGTCGCGCTACCGCTGGCTTTCCTGGCTCTCGCTTCGGCGTTTCTGGCTGCTGCCGCGCCGCGGATGGCCCGTGCAAACATGGCGCCCCGCATCGCGTGCGCTTCCTTGATTGCGTTTGTCTGTCTGGCTGCGGTATCGACGGCTTTGTCGGAAATTCCTGCGGCCGCAATTTTTGGCACCTATTTCCGTCGCGAGGGGCTGATTGTCTGGGCTGCGTATTGCGGCTTTTTCTTCGCAGTCCTTATGTGGGCAGTGGACGCCGGCCGCATCGCGATGTTGGTCAAGGCGATCGTGCTTGCCAGCGTGGTTCCGGCGACTTATGCGATCCAGCAGCGTCTTGGCTGGGATTTTTACACCCTTCCCACCAGCGAGGGCGACGCTACGCGCAGGGGCGGGACTCTGGGCAACCCAGTGTATCTGGCCGCCTATCTTGCGATCCTCACGCCGATAGCAGGCATGGTTTGGTGGAACGTGCGCCGACACAAGATCGAGTCGGCAATCTGGGCATTCACTTTGGCGCTTGCGTGGACAGGGCTTGTGCTTTCGCAAAGCCGCGGACCGCTTGCGGCAGCGATTGTCGGGACGGCGATGGTTGCGTGCGTCATTGCCGCCCGCGAACGCGCGCGGGGCGTTTTTCTTGCTGCCATCGCGACCATGCTTGGCCTGTTTGTATTTGTGGCGACCATCAATGTCAGCGCGAAGGGCGCTACCTGGGCAGGCAAGGTGCCGGTGCTCGACCGGATGATCCTAAGCCTTGAGCCGGATGCGAAACCAGCCACCACCCGCGCTACGCGCAGCGCGGCGACGCGCCTGGACATGTGGCTCGCCGGTACCCGTGCGTTTGCGGCGGCTTCGGTTCCACGCAAGCTTCTAGGGTATGGGCCCGACTCCGCACATACACACTATTACGTGCATCTGCCACCCTCGGTTATCCAGTTGGAAGGCCATATCGCAGTCCCGACGTTTGACCGCCTGAACGCGGACACACTTGATGTCGGTATGAACTTCGGCTTTCTGGGCTGGATGGTCTATTGCATTTTTTTCGGGACAGTCGTGTTTGCGGCGGTTCGTGCGCTCTATGGACTTTCCGGAAAGCGGATAGCCTGGATATTTGTCCTGACGACGATTGGTGGTGGCGTTCTTGCCTCGCTGGCCGCGATTTCGGTTGGACTCGACTCTGCGAAAGTCCCGGCTTTTGGTCTTGGCGTAGGGGTGGGTTGGTACGTTTACCTGCTCGGATGTGCATGGCGATCAATGTCAGCCGATCGCCATGTCCGCAGCATGATTACCGACAGAGCATTCACGCTGCTCGCAGGTCTCGTGGCAGGGTTGCTGGTGTTCTGGTTCGATGCCCAGGTAAACATCCCGGTTCCGACAACCCGTCTTGTTTCGTTTGCCTGCGCTGCCTTGATCCTTGCGATTGGCGTCGCACTTGCGGCCCCCAGAGAGGCGCAAAAGGCGGCGGTCGATAGCGACTCGAATTACTTGATGTGGGTATTCGGATTCATGCTCGTATCCGCTTGTGCAAGTTTGATTCCGATAGTCATGCCAGGTGGAATGCTGTCGCATCGCGAGCAAGGACCGTGGTGGTCGCACGCAATACCGATGGTGCCATCCCTTCTCATGGCATGCGCGTTCGCATGGTGCGGGCGGTCCGCTGGGTCGCCCGTGCCGAACAGACACGCCGGCCGCGCTGCAGGTATTTTTCTGGCGTGGCCTGCGCTGTATGCGACCCTGCACCTGCTGTGTTTGCACTGGTCGGGAACTTCCATCGACGAGATCGATGCGACGCGACTCTCCTGGGCTGTATTCGGATCCGCGCTTTACGTGGTCGGCATGTGTGTCGCGCTGGCGTGGGGGGCGCGGTGGCGATCACAGGGTGCGCCGGGACGGTCGCGCGCCCCGAACCTGCGCCTGATGGCAGTGCTGCCGCTCGTCGTTTTGAGCGTCGGGTGCCTGGCTCTGGGTTGGCGGACCGTGAAGTCCGAGGTTGCGATGACGGTGGCGAGTTGGGGCGGTACCGCGCGACCGGAACTCGGGGAGCGCATGCTCCAGGATGCGATTCGAGCGATGCCGTATGAGCGGCAGTACAGGCGCGAGTTGGTGTTCCACAGCTTGAGGCGGGCACTGGCGGATATAACTCCGGCCGGCGTCACATCTGGACAGTACGAGAAGATAGCTCGCGCACTCGACTTGGCAGAAGAAACCGGTCGCCAAGCCAATGCATTGTTTCCCCGCGATCCCTGGATCATGATTGCTCTTGCAAATGCATACCAGGTCCGCGCCCTCAGGCTGTTGCGGTCGTTCGACCCGAGCGCGGGCGAGGATGCGGCAAGCAACGCGGATGAGCTTTTCGGGCAGTCATACGAGTTGTTTCCGTCGCAGCCGATTCTGTTGCGCAACTGGGCGCAACTCAAGTTCGATGGCGGCAACCGTGGGGCGGCATATGCACTGCTGGATCGGATGGAAGCGCTATTGCCAAATGAACTCGGCCCATACTTCGAGCGAGTAGTGATGGCATTAAGGCTCGGTGATGACGCTACCCTCAGGGATACGCTTGCTCGAGCCAGCAAGAACCTTGATGCAGCGGACTTCAATAGCCTTATGAATGTTGTGAAAGCACAACAAAAATGATAAATTCACTCTTATTGATTCCCATTAAAATATATAAAAAACAATGGATTGGCGAGAATATCTAGGTTAAAAGTTAACTTGAGTTGTGATTGCAAAGTGATACAATCTTGAATTAGAGTTTGTGAACACACCAGTAGAGCAAGTAGGCCGGTTCATTTGTCGGCGCAGTTTTGTGGGGGTGAAGCATGTTTTCTACCGGATTTAGATACTTCAGCCAATGTGCGCTTGCGTTGGTTTTGGGGTTTTTCGTGAGCCTCAACTCAAATCCTGCGTTGGCTTCAACGGGCACTGCGTCTGTGGTCGGTACCACCCTTACCCCGCAGGCGGCTGCGGGTTTGGCAGCCTTGGCGGGTATCGTCGGCGATCTCGCGGGTGGCGGATCGCCTGGCGGCCTGCCTGGGGCTTCGAACGGCGTCCGGCGCTTCGCGCTGCCGGGCCAAGGGCAGAGCGGTGCGGCCGCAGCGCCAGGCGGCAAAGCCTGGAATGCGTGGGTTGCGTATTCGCAGAACAAGGTTGGCTATTCATTCCAGCCCTTGCAGAGCAGTGGCACCGTAGACGTACTCATGACCGGTGTTGATTACCGGCTTGCCAACAACGTTATAGTGGGTGTTGCGCTGGCGGGGGATCGCAGCGACATCGGGATCAATGGAACCGCCTTGTCCGGTACGCTCAAGGGCAGCGGATACACGATCACCCCTTACATCGGAATTCCGCTTAACCGGGCGTGGGCCCTGGATGCGACCCTTGGCTTCGGGCGCACCAAAATCGATACCACGCAATTTGGCGCCACAGGTACGCTCCGTTCGGATCGTACGCTTGGCAGTATCGGGCTCTCTTTTAGGCAGCCCATCGGCAAATGGCAACTCACCGGGCGCGGCGCGTTGTTGGCGGTTGATGATCGCCTTGGTGCCTACACGTTGTCGAACGGAACCTTTGTTCGCGATGGCAAGGTAAGCCTTTCCCAACTTAGATTGAGCGGCCAGGCTGGCTACAACTTCGGATCGGTTGTCCCGTACTTTGGTCTGAGCTACATCTACGACATCCGCAGACCTGACCAGGCGCCCGTTGGCGGACAGACCGCTGCGAATGATCGTGATGCCTGGACACCGGTGGTCGGTATCCGCTTCACGTCGGGCGGGTCGCTGTACGGGGGCATTCAGTACTCGTCCGAGCAAAGCCGGTCACAGGTGAAGAACAACCAACTGCTCCTCAATCTGGGCGTCCGGTTCTAGGACTCTTGATTTGCGGCGCGCCGGGAAGTTGAGCTCCCGACGCTTGAGGATGTTGCGCCTGCCAGGCAGGACTGTTGCGGGTTGCCTGACTGCGGTGTTGTGCGCATGTGCCCTGGTTCAGTCGCCTGCCGAGAGGCTGGGCGACGCTGCGGGCGCAGCAGGTTTCGTTCCGTCGGGGGTGCCCGATTCAAGGTTGCGGGCATTTGCGCGGCGTGCACCTGCAGTTGGTCCTCCTCATGGTCTGACGGTCTATATTGAAAGCGATGGCGCGCCGTGGCGGCGACCGGATGAACCGCCGCATGACCCCACGCCCGTCAAGTTTGTGGTGCTTCAAATGGCCTTGATGGATCCTTCCAGCGCGGTCGCTTATCTGGGCCGGCCTTGCCAGTTTCTTGCTGAAGCGGAATTGCTGCAATGTGACCCTGCCTTGTGGACTGGCGGGCGCTTCAGCGAAGACGCGGTTGCCGCGACCGATCAGGCGGTGGAAGCGCTTAAGCGATCACATGGCGCGAGCCACCTCAACCTGGTTGGCTACTCGGGAGGTGGCGCGATGGCAGCCCTGGTTGCCGCCAGGCGCAGCGACGTGCGTTGTCTGGTGACGGTCGCCGCGCCCCTGGATACGCACGCCTGGACCGATGCCATCAAGGTATCGCGCCTTGCGACATCGCTCAATCCGGCCGACTACGCCACCGGTCTGAATCGGGTGAGTCAGGTGCATTTCAGGGGTAAGCTCGACACCCTGGTACCGCCGCATACGCAGCGTCGCTTCCTGGCACTTACCAGCGCGCGCGTCATTGACCGCGAAAGCTATGACCATGTGTGCTGCTGGGAGCGGGATTGGGCCGAGCTGGCTGCCCAAAGTTGCCTGCAGCGTTAGGGCATGCACCGCATGCCGCAGGTTGCGCTTTATCGCATCATCATGGGAGGCATGATGATGATCGACTGGATCAAGGCGTCCAGGCCGCCACCTTGCTGCAGGAAGATCGGGGTTTCGCGAAGCAGTTGCAGCGCATCTTCGCCCGGTCTTGGATTCTGCGGCGCGAAAGCGGTTTGCTCCTTGCGTACATCAAGGGCTTGACCACTGGCGATCTGCACGTTGGTGGCGCCGTCACGGACGTAGTTGTAGACGCCGGCGCGCGTGTCTGCGGTGTCTTCGGTGATAACGGACACCTCGAAGTCGGTGCCTCGAATGCCGATGGTTGCCGTGGCTGCCGACACCGACACTCGCGAAGGTACATTCTTTCCTATCAAACCTGAAACAAGTCGCGCAGTGCCTCGCAGCAGGGACACAAACGATGAGTCCGTTGGTTTCTGCTCGAATTTGAAATCCGTGAACTGGAATTGCGTGTTCGGCCGCAACAAGACCGACGAATCATCGGCCATCTTGATCATCGCCTCGCTCCTGGCTTCAGTCGTGATGGTGTCCCCGGACTGAATCCTTTCCCGCGGGCCGGCCTTCCTGGTACTGCGATCGGCACCGACTATGGTGACGTTGCCGGATAACTGCTGGATCGATCCGGCGTCGGCGGCGCTTGCAGGCACGCTTGAAAGCACTCCCGCAAACGCGCCAAGCAGGGTGATCAATTGTCGAATTTTCATGACAACGCTCCAATATCGAAAGGTTTCCGGGCATCGCAGGCCCTAAGCACGCTTCGGAACAGGCAGCTGCAATCGAAATCAAGATCGCGCGCCGCATCTGTCGCCTGACTCGCTTGTTATCGTCTCACTGCACGCAGTTTTGAGATCCGAAAAATTGATGTGAGCGCAAGACTGCGGCAGCCCCGGCCATTTCAGGCAGAAATAATCGCTCAACGCAAGAATAATTGGAAACGCCGTGCGCGTACCGGATCAATTGAGACGACGAACGGTCAGGGCGAGACGATCTCGCCCTTCAACTGCGCCGATTTTCCGCGAAACATGGCCACGACTTCGCCACCGGAATTGGTGACCTTGATGTCGTAGACCCCGTGCCTGCCAGACAGGGTTTGCTCCTGGCCCTCAGCTACAAGCACGTCCCCCCCTTTGACGGATTTGAGGAATTCGATCGCGCATCCGGATGCGACAGCCGGGATGTTGTAGCTGTTGCAGGCGAAAGCGAAAGTCGAATCCGCCAGGGTGAACATGAGTCCGCCGTGGCAGATGCCCAGGCCATTGAGGAATTCAGGTCGGACCGGCATGCGCATGCGCGCATAGCCGGGGCGCACCTCTTCCAGGGTCATGCCGAGCCATTTGCTGCAGGTATCGTTTCCGTACATCGAATCCGCCGCGCGCCGGGCGAGTTCGATAGCCTTGGTGTCCATACCTATCGCCCCTCGAATACCGGCTTGCGTTTGGCCAAAAACGCGGTCACGCCTTCGTGGTAGTCGTGAGACTGCGCTGCCGTGGATTGCAGGTCGGCCTCCAGTGCCAGCTGCTCGACCAGCGAGTTTCCGTGCGACGCATGAAATTCACGCTTGATCAGGCCGAGCACCAGGGTGGGCTGTGTCGCCAGATGCCGTGCCAGGCCTCGCGTTTCCGCCATCAGGCTATCGTCGTCAACCACCTGCCAGATCAGGCCCCACTGCAGGGCGGTTTCCGCCGCCAACTTGTCAGCCAGCATCGCGAGGCCCTTTGCACGGGCCATGCCAACCAGGCGCGGCAGAAAATAGCTGCCGCCGGCATCGGGCACCAGCCCGATTTTCGCAAAGGCCTGCAGAAACACCGCCGAGCGCGCCGCCACAATCACGTCGCATGCCAATGCGATGTTCGCCCCGGCGCCCGCCGCTACACCGTTGACCGCGCACACCACCGGCAAGGGAGATTCATGCAAGGCACTGATCAGCGGGTTGTAGTCTTCCAATAGCGTATTGCTGACCGTACCGGGCTTGCCGGTCGCCGGATCGATCACGTCGTCCAGATCCTGGCCCGCGCAAAATCCGCGCCCGGCACCGGTAAGCAGGATTGCGCGAACCGACGTGTCATTGCGAATCGATGCCAGCGCTGCACGCAGTTCAGCATGCATGACGCGCGTGAAACTGTTGAGCTTGTCCGGCCGATTCAGGGTTACTTCGGCGACGCCGTCGCCAATCGAGAGGAGAATGCACGATGAAGGCATGGTTGCTCTTTGCGAAGTTTGACTAATGAGAATACCTCAAACATGCCTGTTTTTCAGGTCGACACCTGTCTGTCCGGGTCGACGCCCTGGTCTGCGCGAATACCCCAGCCGGGGTCCGCACATGTGAGAACGTAGCGCCCCGTTTATCGAAGTCGCCCGTCAATGTGAAGCCGGTGCATGCCAGCGCGCCTGGCAAACGCGTCAACCCCTGCCGAGGATTTGCGCAAGCTTCAGATCAGCCTGCCAACAAGCCAGAAGCAAACCGCGAAAATCGCCGTCGAAGTGAGCGGCACCGCGATTTCGGTTTGGCGCACGCGAATCCGGAAGTCGCCCGGCAGGCGCCCGATGCCGAAGCGGGCGAGGCGCGGCAGTATCGCCGAGAACACGATCGATGCGAGGACGAATACGACCAGCCATTTGAGCATTGCCGGATTGTATTGCAGGTGCCTGTGATAGCGTACGTCCTTTCAAAAAAACCGGGGGATTGCATGATCGATCTGTACACATGGGCCACGCCGAACGGCCGCAAGGTTTCCATCATGCTCGAGGAGTGCAAGCTCGCTTACCGCACCCATGAGATCAATATCGGCCAGAACGACCAGTTCACGCCCGAATTCATGGCGCTCAATCCGAACAGCAAGATTCCGGCGATCACCGATTCCGATGGCCCGGACGGCAAGCCAATCAACCTGTTTGAATCCGGCGCGATCCTTGTGTATCTGGCGGGCAAGACGGGGAAGTTCCTGCCGAAGTCGGCGCGTGGCAAGTACGACGTCCTGCAATGGCTGATGTTCCAGATGGGGGGGTGGGCCCGATGATCGGCCAGGCGCATCACTTCATGCGCGCGGCCAAGGAGAAGATCCCCTATGGCATCGAGCGTTACGGCAAGGAAACGCGCCGCTTGTACGGGGTGCTCGACAAGCGCCTCGCGACCGAGCCGTATCTCGCGGCCGGTCAGTACAGTATTGCCGACATGGCAACCTACCCGTGGATTGCCCGTCACGAATGGCATGCGGTCGACCTTGCAGAGTTTCCCAACGTGAAACGCTGGTATGACATGCTCGGTGCGCGGCCGGCAGTCAAGCGCGGCATGGGCGTGCCCAAACGTTAGCCAGCCTGGCGCGCGACCGCTCAGCGGCGCGCGTGTTTCTGCAGATAGCTGACGATTTCGTCGCTGCGGTATTGCGGTTCGCGCGGGTCGGCCTTGGAGCCGATGACACGATTCATCCATTGCATGTTTTTCTCCATGCGTGCCACCACCGCCGGCCATTCGTCACGGGTGTGGCGCCGCGGATCAGGCAGGGTGTGGCACTGGCCGCAGGCCTGGGTATAGCTGGTCCAGGCGCGCGAACGCCCGGCTTCCGGCAGCGCTTCCGGCTCGATGCGCAACTGGCCATGCTTTTGCAGGTAGGCCACAAGACTCCGGACATCCGCAGGTGTCGGCGCTTCCGTGTCGGTCATCAGGCCTTGCATCAACGGCCCCATGTTGCCGCGGCCCTGCATGCGCGGCAGCATGCGCTCGACGATCGCCGGCCATTTTTCGGCGTGATGCATGGCCGGGCTGGCCAGGTTGTGGCACTGCACGCAATAGCGCGCGGTCAGGCGCGCGCCCATTGATCCAGGTTCCGGCAGGCCCGAAGGCTCGAGGTACGGCGGAATGATGCGCGTCAGCATCTCGCCGTGCGGGCTCTTCTGCCAGCGTTCGCGCGCCGCGCGCATTGACGCGTCCGGGTCCGCGGCGCTGGTGGCGGCGCCCAGTGATACAAGAACGCAGGCGGCGAGCCACTTCACGCGCTACAAACCTTGGCGGCGGTCGCCACGCGAAAATCCCGACAAGTTGTCGTCAATACCTCGCCCCAATGCGATCACCTTGAAGAGTTCGCCCATTTCAGCGGGTGACAGCAGGCGGTTGGCCTGGTTGGTCAGTGGCAGATAGGCGGCGGCGTTGGAGGCGGGGGTCGCTGCTAGCAGGTCCGTGATGCCGCAGTTGATCAGAAAGTTTGCCTGGCTGGTGTAGCCCAAAAGGTCTAGCCCCGAATCGATGGCGGCCGCGGCAATGGCCGAAAAGTCAATGTGCGCGGTGATGTCCGCCGCGCCCGGGCGGAACAGCGGGTTATCGATCGCCCGATGGCGGTAGTGGCACATCAGGGTTCCGGAACCGCGCTGCGCGTGGTAATACTCAGGCGCAGGAAAGCCGTAGTCGACCAGCAATGCCGCGCCGGTCTCAAGCAAGTCAGCCAGGGAGCGGGTCCAGGCGCGCGCAGCGAGGTTGACTTCGCTCACATATCCCGCCGCCAATCCGAACTTGGCGGCCAAAGCCTGTCCCACCAGCGCAAGCTCGCCCTGGGCCGGCCTGTCGGCCAGCGCCAGCGCATTGGCGCGCAGCGTCACGCCTCGTTCAAGCAGGCCATCGCTTGCCCAGTGCAGCAGATGCACCGGCATGGCGTCGAGCACTTCATTGGCAATGATGCAGCCGGAAAAACGGGCAGGAAGCGCATCCAGCCAGCGCACCCGGTTGGCGTGTAGAGGCGCACGCTCGGCAAGCGTGGCCTGCTGCCGCAGGCGTAGCGCAGGCGACAGCTCGAGGATCGAATAGGTTTCGATGGCGGTATCGCTTGCGTTGAGAATATCGGCGGCAAGCGCGCCGCTGCCGGCACCGAACTCGAGAACATGCGGTTCCGCCGCGGCACAGATCTCGACCACCTGGCGCGCCAGCGTTGCACCGAACAGGTTTGAAATGCCGCTGGCGGTTACAAAATCGCCGGCCTCACCGAATTTGCGCCGATCGCTGGAATAGTAGCCAACGCCTGGCGCATAGAGCGCCAGTTCCATATAGCGGGCGTACGAGAGCCAGTGATCGGCGCTGGCGACCGCCTCGACGATCAGGGCGGTGGCATCCTGGTCTTCATTCCCGATGGCCAGCTCTGTCACGGCGACTCCCCTGCGCGCATCCGCCGCGGTCTGTCGCATGCGCCGTCTCGCCGACAGGGCGACAGCGCCGTTCCGGGTCCGGATAAAAGTTTCCACATCAGTTTGTATCCGGATTCAGAGGAGGGCAGATTTTCGCATACTGAAAAAACTCCTTGTGCAAAAGAATTGACATCGGCGCAATCCTGGCTGGTTATTGGATGGCACTGCGCGGGGTGGCGGGTAAAATCGTCGGTCGGATTGAGTGGGCATCAAATCATGGAACATGCGTTGGCCGGCAAGGTTTTTCTGATCACCGGGGCGGCACGCCGGGTCGGCGCCGCCACCACCCGCTTGCTGCATGCCGCGGGCGGCAACGTGCTGATCCACCATCGGGGCCATGCCGGGGAAGCTCGCATGTTGTGCGATAGCCTCAACGGATTGCGAAGCGCCTCCGCGCATTTGATGGCGCTGGATCTGGCTGACACCGCCGCCCTGCCTGCATTGGTTGAAATGGCGCTGACAAGATTCGGCAGGCTCGACGGTCTGGTGAACAACGCTTCGGCATTTTTCCCGACGCCGATTGGAACCATCAGCGAGGCAAACTGGGACGATCTGATGGCCAGCAATCTCAAGGCGCCGTTGTTCCTTTCCCAGGCAGCGACACCGGCGCTGACGGCCACACGTGGCGCAATCGTCAACATCGTCGATATCCACGCCGAGCGACCGCTCAAGGACTACGCGGTATATACCATCGCCAAGGCGGGTCTGGCCGGTCTCACGCGTTCATTGGCGCTTGAACTGGCGCCCGCGATACGGGTCAATGGTGTGGCGCCCGGTCCGATCGACTGGCCCGATGCCGCCGAAGTTGCGCTGGGCCGGATCGAGCGCGCCGAGCAGGCGCGCATCATGGCCACAACCCCGCTGGCGCGTGAAGGCGGCACGGATGCGATCGCACGCGCAGTGCGATTCTTGTTTTGTGACGCCGATTTCATTACAGGCCAGATTATTGCCGTCGACGGCGGGCGTTCGATTTACCTGTGAAAAGACAGGGTCACGCCCGCAATGCCATGAATTTCTACCGCTAATGCCACTGGACCCGCCATGCAACAGATGATTGAACGCCCCATCGTATTCGGCATCAAGGAGCGCAAGCGAGTGTTCGAGAGCAATCGGCTCGAGAAGCGTCTGACGCGTCTGGCGGGCCAGGCGATCGGCGATTTCAGGATGATCGAGGAAGGCGACCGGGTCATGGTTTGCCTGTCCGGCGGCAAGGATAGTTTCGGCCTTCTCGAGATACTGTTGAAGTTGCGCGAGCGCGCGCCGATCTCCTTCGAGCTGATCGCGGTCAATCTCGACCAGAAGCAGCCAGGGTTTCCCGCACATGTATTGCCGGACTATCTGCGCGCCCGCGGCGTGCCGTTTCACATCGAGGAAGAGGATACCTATTCGATCGTCAAGCGGGTGGTGCCCGAAGGCAAGACTACCTGCGCACTATGCTCTCGCCTGCGCCGCGGCATCCTGTATCGGGTGGCGTCCGAACTCGGAGCGACCAAGATCGCACTGGGCCACCACCGCGACGACATTCTTGAAACTCTCTTTCTCAACATGTTCTACAACGGCAAGATGAAGTCGATGCCGCCGAAGCTCAAGTCCGACGACGGGCGCCATGTGGTGATTCGCCCGCTGGCCTACGTCAAGGAATCGGATCTTGCGCGCTTTGCGGACGAGAGAAAATTCCCCATTATTCCCTGCGACCTGTGCGGCTCGCAGGAGACACTCAAGCGGCGCGAACTCAAGGCATTGCTGCGCGAGTGGGAAAAGCGTTTTCCGGGGCGTGTCGAATCGATCTTTACCAGTCTTTCAAGTGTCGCGCCGTCCCATCTGATGGACCGAACGCTATTCGATTTTGCAGAGCTCGAAGCGAACCCGGGGACCGCAGGCGACATCGCATTCGACGAAGAGCCGTGCGCCGACGCGTCCGCGCCCCGCATGTTCGCCGACCCGGATGCGGATTGACCGGCAGAGGTGGCAGACTTGATCGCCGCCTGACCAGGCCACGCCGCGCCCCTGATCCTGGTCCGCTGCCAGGAACCTGACAGGCGGGGCAGGGCGTTTTTGTGAGGCATTCCGCGATTCAGGGCTAGTGCCCGCCGCTTGCGCGAGTCTCATGCCTTATGGATCGATGTAGCCGCGGCCGAGTTCAATCACCTCGCCGCTGACGAAAATTCGCCGGTTCGCATCGACTTCGAGCCCGAGCGCGCACGGGCGGCCTGTGTACTCCCCCTGCCGCAGATCGCATTTGAGCGGCAAATCACAGCCAGTAGCCAGGGCGTAGCCGCCGAGGTTGGCGCAGGCCGACCCGGTTGCGGGGTCCTCCATTACGCTGCCCACGTTCTTTGCGAAAAAGAAGCGCACCAGCATGGTCGCATGGACGTCGAGTGGCGAAAAGCAATACACCGATACCTTGCCGGAAGCATTTGTGAACGAAGCCAGATCGGCTGAAGGCACCACACGGCGCACCGCGGCATGCGAAACCAGCGGCACCAGCAGTTGCTCCATGCCGGCGTTGATCCACATGGGTGCCGCTGCCAGGTCGGTTCTGATGAGGCCGAGTGCCGACAGCAAGGCCTGGATGGCCGCAGGCGTGAAATTGCGCGACTTAGGCAACGGGGCTTCGAGCGTCCAGATGTTGCCGCTGGCGCGCACGGATACCTCGCCTGCCTGCATCGCCACACTGAGCGCGTCGCCCGCGCCGTGCAATTCGCGCACCACATGTGCCGTACCCAGTGTCGGATGGCCTGCAAACGGCAGCTCCATCGCCGGCGTAAAGATGCGCACCGCCGCCGTGGCAGTCGCGGAAGGCAGAATGAAGGCGGTCTCGGAGAGGTTGAACTGCAGGGCCAGCGCCTGCATCCGCTTCGTTGTCAGTCCGCTGCCATCCTCGAAAACGCACAATGGATTGCCGGACAGACGCTCACCATCGAGGGTGAAAACATTGAGCAGGCGGTAGTGAAGACGCATAGGGATCATCCGAGGAAAAGCCGATAGGCCGGATTGGAAGTCTCGTCCCAGAAGCGATAGCCCAGGGCATCAAGAAACCTTCGCAGTGCCGCCATTTCCGTGGCAGGCACCTGCATGCCTACCAATACGCGACCAACGTCGGCGCCATGGTTGCGATAGTGAAAAAGGCTGATGTTCCAGTCCGGCCGCATGCTGGCCAGGAATTTCATCAGGGCGCCGGGCCGCTCCGGAAACTCGAAGCGATACAGCAACTCCTCGCGCGCCAGCGCGGAATGGCCGCCCACCATGTGGCGCAGATGCGATTTCGCCAATTCATCGTCGGTCAAGTCGAGTGCCTTGAAGCCATGCTTGCCCAAATTGCGGATCAGCCGGCCGATGTCATTGCGGTCGTGTACCGAGAGCCCCACGAAAATGTGGGCGTTATCGGCGTCGGCGATCCGGTAATTGAATTCGGTGACGCTGCGCTTGCCTATGAGCTCGCAAAAGCGCTTGAACGAGCCGCGCGCCTCCGGAATGGTGACCGCCAGGATCGCCTCGCGTCGCTCGCCTATCTCGGCGCGTTCCGCCACGAAGCGCAGGCGATCGAAATTCATGTTGGCGCCGCAGGCCACCGCCAGCAGGGTCTGGCCCTTGAGTTTCTCGCGCTCGACATAAGCCTTGGCGCCGGCGATCGCCAGAGCGCCGGCGGGCTCGAGGATGGTGCGGGTGTCCTCGAACACATCCTTGATCGCCGCGCAGATGTCGTCGGTATCGACCAGAATGATTTCGTCGACAACCTCCCGGCACAGCCGCAAGGTTTCCTCGCCCACCTGCTTGACCGCGACGCCGTCGGCGAACAGTCCGACCTGCGCGAGCTTGACCCGCTTGCCTGCCGCGAGCGATTGCGACATCGCATCCGAATCGGCCGGTTCGACACCGATGATGCGGATATCGGGGCGCACCCGCTTCACATAGGCGCCGATGCCGGCGATCAGGCCGCCGCCGCCGATAGCCACAAAAATCGCGTGGATCGGGCCCTGGTGCTGGCGCAACATCTCCATGCCGATGGTGCCCTGGCCGGCAATCACCTCGGGATCGTCGAACGGATGCACGAAAGTCAGGCCCTGTTGCAGTTCCAGTTCGCGCGCGTGGGTATGGGCTTCATCAAACGAGTCGCCGCACAACACCACTTCGCCGCCGCGCGTGCGCACCGCCTGGACCTTGACCGCGGGCGTGGTAACCGGCATCACGATCACCGCACGCGCCCCCAGGCGCTTGGCGGCAAGCGCCACGCCCTGGGCGTGGTTGCCGGCTGATGCGCAGATCACCCCTTTCTCGAGGGCGTCAGCTGATAGGCCTGCCATTTTGTTGTAGGCGCCGCGCAGCTTGAACGAGAATACGCTTTGCATGTCCTCGCGCTTGAGCAGCAGTGTGTTGTTGAGTCGCGCCGAAAGGTTGGGTGCTTTCTCGAGCGGCGTTTCGGTGGCGACGTCATAAACCCGTGCGGTGAGGATTTTCTGCAGATAATCGATTCTTTTTTGCATCAACGCTTACCCCCTATTTGGGGGTAAATTATACCCCCCCCCCAACGGGGGGTTAAGGAAAGCCGGTTTGCTTGAGTCCCTGCAGTCATTCTTCACCATCGATGCGTCATTGTGGTCACTCTTTTTCGGCAGCCTGATCGCCGCTACGCTGGTGCCGGTTTCGTCCGAGCTGATGCTGTTCGCCGTGTTGCGCCTGCATCCCGACCTGCTGTGGCCGGCGCTTGCGGTCGCCACTGCGGGCAACACTGTGGGCGGCATGATTTCCTACGCTATGGGACGTTTCATCCCGCACAGCCAGCGGTGGCGGCATGAGGCCAGGTTACGGCGCGTCGGTGAGCCCGCACTGTTGTTCTCCTGGATCCCGATATTGGGCGACGCCCTGTGCGTGGCGGCCGGCTGGCTGCGCCTTACCTGGTGGCATTGCCTCATCTACATGGCGGCGGGCAAGGCGGGACGCTATGCCGCGGTGGCGATGCTGGGCGCCTGAGACGCCGTCGCCCGGCCACCGGCGCGAGGTTCGGCAGTATGATTACGTTTGCCGCTATTGAGGACGGCCGCAGAGCATCTGGAGGCGCCCATATCGGGCCGCGCAAATTGCGCTTTTCACGGAGGTGGAACATGGACAATTCGGTGGAATCCGTACCCGCGACTCCCGAGACCCACACACCGGAGTTGCCTTCGGCCGCGCGTCGCCGATTGTTGCTGGGCAGTTCGGCGGCCAGCCTGGCCTCGATGGCGCCGGTTGCCGTTGCCCAACAGGGTAGCAGTGACGTGGCCGCGGCGGAAGGGGCGGAGATCAGCAGGACCAAAGGCAAGTCCGTGACGGTGATCTTCGAAGGCAAGCGCTGCATTCATGCGCGCTATTGCGTGCTGGAGGCGCCAGCGGTGTTTCTGGCCAACGTCAAGGGCCCCTGGATCAAGCCCGATGGCGACTCGGTGGAAAACGTTCTGCACACCATTCGTCAGTGTCCTTCGGGGGCCCTCACCTATCGTCGCCACGATGGAGGCGCTGAAGAAAAGGCACCTCCGGTGAATTTGGTGCGCATCCGCGAAAATGGTCCGCTGGCGATTCATGCCGATGTTGTGCTCAAAGGCAAGGGCAAGCTCCAGCGTGCGACCCTGTGCCGCTGCGGCGCCTCGAAGAACACGCCTTTTTGCGATGGCTCCCACAAGCAGGCCAAGTTTGTCGCCAGCGGCGAAGTGCCGGTCAGCGCCGACATGAAGCCACTGCCCAAGCGCGACGGCGTGGTCAATGTCGAGCCATTGCCCGACGGGCCCTTGTCGGTCAGCGGCAATGTGGAAATCGTCACCGGAACCGGGGCCACCATTTCGCGGGTGACGCAAGCCATCCTGTGCCGTTGTGGCGCCTCGAAGAACAAGCCGTTTTGCGATGGATCACATGTTGCGGCGGGTTTCAAGGCATCTGCCTGACGTAGCCATTCTTCCGGAGACCCGAAAATGATCGCTTTGCCAGGGTTTAACAGTGCCGTCCGCTTGATCAGCGTTTTGCTGGCGATGTCGCTGTGGCTGGCAGCGGGCCCGGCCCGTGCCGAATTGCCCGACGGTTGGAATTTTGTCGAATACAACGAGGCCCTCAAGGTGGCCAGGCAGCAAGGCAAGCCGGTATTTGTATATTACGGCTTCAACAAGTGTCCTTATTGCGTGTACGTCAACAAGCATACGTTTTCTTCCGAGGAATTGCGCCGCGCCTATTCAAGTCGTTATGTGCTGGCGTATTTCGATATCCGCGGCAATCGTGAAGACCCGATCCAGCTTGCCAATGGCAGCAGCATGCCGCGTGGTGACGCGATCAAGCACCTCAAGGCCAGCCCGGTTCCGGCATGGGCGTTCCTTGATCCGCAGGGGCGTGAGGTGCTGGCACGCCGCGGCTCGCGCACCAAGGTCGATGCCTTCAAGCAGTTCGACGCTTACGTCGGCGGCGGCGAGTACAAGAGCATGGGCTTCGAGGCATTTCTGGCCAAGCGCGGCTGGGTAGAAGAAAAAGTCGAATAGCCGCAGCGCAATGGCGGTCGTGGCCTGGCGGCGGGCTTCTTTATCGTGGCTGCCGCCACGCCTTGCTAAAGCGCCGCCCGTTCCCTGCGCCTTGTCTTTCCGGCCAGTTCGCCAGTGGGGCGGAGCAGGTGCTTTGCGCGCCTGCAGCCCTGTAGGGCGCAGGGTTGTTAATGAATTTCGATGCTGCGGTGCGATAAAATCTTGATCGAAGTCAAGAATTATCGGCGCTCTAGGCGCCAACAGCAAAGGCTTTCATGACCAACCTGGCACATCTGCCACCCGAAGCGCTGCCCGACGCGGCACACCCCGAGGCGGCGCCGCGCCTGCGCGAGATTCCCTACAACTACACCTCGTTCTCCGATCGCGAGATCGTGATCCGGCTTCTGGGCGAGGACATGTGGCAGGTATTGGCGAGCTTGCGCGGCGAGCGTCGCACCGGCCGCTCGGCGCGCATGTTGTACGAGGTCTTGGGCGACATCTGGGTGGTGCAACGCAACCCTTATTTGCAGGACGACCTGCTGGATAATCCCAAGCGGCGCGCTGCGCTGATCGAGGCGTTGCACCACCGCCTGGGCGACATGGAGAAACGGCGCGCAACCTATGAGCGCGAAGGCCTCGGGGTGGCGCAATCCGGTGGTCAGGTGGTGCAGTTGATCGCCGCGGCCAAACTCGCGGTCAATGCGTTCGAACGCGAGTTCGACGAGATGGCGGCCCTGCGCCGCGCCTGCCTGAAGCGCTTGTCGAGGGTCACGCGGCGCGACAACATCGCTTTCGATGGCATGTCACGCGTGTCGCACGTGACCGACGCCACCGACTGGCGCGTCGAGTACCCGTTTGTGGTGCTGCATCCGGACAGCGAAGAGGAGTGCGCGCTCCTGGCACGCGAGCTTTTCGAGCTCGGGCTCACCATCATTCCACGCGGCGGCGGCACCGGTTACACCGGCGGCGCAGTGCCGCTGACACGCCTGTCGGCGATCATCAATACCGAAAAGCTCGATGCGCTGGGCAACATCGAAGTCGGGGCACTGCCGGGGGCGGGCGGTCGCGAATATGCGAGCATCCAGTGCGGCGCCGGCGTGGTGACCAAGCGCGTGATGGAGGCGGCCGAGGCGCGCGGCCTGGTGTTCGCCGTCGACCCGACCTCGGCCGACGCATCCTGCATCGGTGGCAATGTGGCGGTGAACGCGGGCGGCAAGAAGGCGGTGCTGTGGGGTACGGCAATCGACAATCTGCTGTCCTGGCGCATGGTCGATGCCAACGGCTACTTCATGGAAATCACCCGCCTTGACCACAACACAGGCAAGATCCACGACGAGGCGCTAGCGCGGTTTTCGATCCAGCGCTTCAGGAAGGACGGCAAGACACCACATGGGGCGTCCGAAATCCTTGAAATTGAGGGTGCGCGCTTTCGCAAGGCCGGGCTGGGCAAGGATGTCACCGACAAGTTTCTGAGCGGCCTGCCCGGCGTGCAGAAAGAGGGTTGCGACGGCATCATCACTTCGGCGCGCTTCATCCTGCACCGCATGCCCGACCATACCCGCACGGTGTGCCTCGAGTTCTTCGGTCTGGTGGGCGATTCGGTGCCGGCGATCGTGGAGATCAAGAGCTATCTGGATGGCTTGACCGCGCAGATGCGTGCCGCCAATCCCGACTCGCCAGCTTCGCCGGTGGTTTTGGCCGGGCTCGAGCACCTCGACGAGCGCTACCTGAAGGCGGTCGGCTATGCCACCAAATCGCGTCGCGGCCGCCTGCCCAAGATGGTGTTGATCGGCGACATCTGCGGTGACGACGCCGACGCGGTGGCGCGCGCGGCCAGCGAGGTGGTGCGCATGTGCAATGCGCGCGGCGCCGAGGGATTCGTTGCCGTTTCGCCCGAGACGCGCAAGAAATTCTGGCTCGATCGCGCGCGTACCGCGGCCATCGCGCGCCACACCAACGCTTTCAAGATCAATGAAGATGTGGTGATTCCGCTCGACCGTCTGGGCGATTATTCGGACGGCATCGAGCGCATCAACATCGAGCTTTCCATAGCAAACAAGCTGCAGTTGATCGGGCGGCTTGAAGCACTGTTGCGCCAGCCTGCATTGCCGGTCAATCCGGACGACGATTCGTTGTCCAAGGACGAATTGCTGGGCGACCGCGTGCGTGAGGCTCACGCCCTGCTGGCACAGGTCAAGGCGCGCTGGCAGGCGGTGCGCGACAGCCTCGATGAGAGCGTGGCAGCCAAAGGGCTGGCCTTGTGCGCCTTGGGCGTCAAGGCGGATGCGCTGACCATGCCGCAGGAGACCAACATCTTCCGCATGGTGCAGCAGCACATCGTGCGCATTTCATGGAAGACGGAGTTGCGTGCGCCACTCGAGGAGTTGTTCGGCGGCGCCGCCTATCTGCCGATCTTCCGTGAATGCGAGCGGGTGCACAAGGAAGTGCTCTCGGGCCGCGCCTGGGTGGCTCTGCACATGCATGCAGGCGACGGCAATGTGCATACCAACATACCGGTCAATTCCGACAACTATGAAATGCTGCAGGCCGCCAACCAGGCGGTGGCGCGCATCATGGCTCTGGCGCGCAGTCTGGGCGGGGTCATTTCCGGCGAACACGGCATCGGCATCACCAAGCTCGAGTACCTGCATGACGATGAGATCAGCGCGTTTCGCGACTACAAGCAGAAGGTCGATCCCAACGGCCGCTTCAACCGCGGCAAGTTGTTGCCCGGTGGCGACCTGCATCGCGCCTATACGCCATCGTTCAACCTGTTGGGCACCGAGTCGCTGATCCTGGAGCAAAGTGAAATCGGCTCGATCGCCGATTCGATCAAGGACTGCCTGCGCTGCGGCAAATGCAAGCCGGTGTGCGCCACCCATGTGCCGCGCGCCAATCTGCTCTACAGCCCGCGCAACAAGATTCTCGCCACCTCGCTCCTGATCGAAGCCTTTCTCTACGAGGAGCAGACCCGGCGCGGCATCTCGGTCAAGCACTTCGATGAATTCAGCGACGTCGCCGACCATTGCACGGTGTGCCACAAGTGCGAAACGCCGTGCCCGGTGGATATCGACTTTGGCGATGTGTCGATCAACATGCGCAACCTGTTGCGTAAGCTTGGGCAGAAGAAATTCAATCCCGGCACCAGCGCGGCGATGGCATTCCTCAACGCCACCGACCCCACCACCATCAAGGCGATTCGCGCCGGCATGATCCAGTTCGGTTACAAAGTGCAGCGCTTCGCTTCGCAACTGGCGCGCGGCTCGCTTTTGGCACGCGCGCAAACCCGGCATCCGCCTGCCACAGTCGGGCGCGCGCCGCTGAAGCAACAGGTGATTCATTTCATCAACAAGCCGATGCCGGGTGGCCTGCCCAAAAAGACCGCGCGTGCCTTGCTGGGTATCGAGGATGACAAGGTGGTTCCGATCATCCGCAATCCGGCCTTGCGCCAGGATGACCAGGAGGCGGTTTTCTACTTTCCGGGCTGCGGGTCGGAACGACTGTTCTCGCAGGTCGGCCTGGCCACCCAGGCCATGCTCTATCACGTGGGCGCGCAAACGGTGCTGCCGCCGGGCTACCTGTGCTGCGGCTACCCGCAAACCGCGTCCGGCAACGCCGACAAGGGGCAGGAAATCATCACCAGTAACCGGGTGCAGTTCCATCGTTTGGCCAACACCCTCAATTACCTCGACATCAAGACCGTGATCGTGTCCTGCGGCACCTGCATGGACCAGTTGCAGAAGTACGAGTTCGACAAGATCTTTCCGGGTTGTCGCCTGCTCGACATCCACGAATACCTGCTCGAAAAAGGCATCAAGCTCGACGGGCTGGGCGGTGTGCGCTACATGTACCACGAGCCCTGCCACACGCCGATGAAGACCTACAAGGCCACCGAGGTGGTCAATCAACTGATGGGGCAGAAAGTCGATCTCAATGAGCGCTGCTGCGGTGAATCCGGCACACTCGCGGTGACCCGCCCGGATATCTCGACCCAGGTACGCTTTCGCAAAGAGGAGGAGATGCAGAAAGGGGTCGAACGGATTCGGTCCGGCGGCCATCAAGGCGATATCAAGATCCTGACCTCCTGCCCGTCCTGCCTGCAGGGCCTGTCGCGCTTTCGCAACGATGCCGATGCGGATGCCGACTACATCGTGGTCGAAATCGCACGCCACGTGCTGGGCGAAAAATGGCTGCCCGAATATGTCGCCACAGCCAATGCCGGTGGCATTGAGCGGGTCTTGTTGTAGCGCTGGCAGTTTCGCCATGCGATCGGTCAGCGCCATCCGCCTGGCAAAGCCTATGGATCAGGGGCGTTCTTTGGGTTAGGATGCGAACTTGGGTGGTTTCACAGATTTCGTGCGCAGACGATTGATCTGCAAGGATAATCGTGAGACCGAGCCGGCATATTTTTGGGCATCAGAGTTGAACGACCGATGAGCCTGCAATTTCAACTTCCCGCAGCGTCGGGCGATGTGCATCCCGCCTTTGCCGATGCGAAAGCATGCGCGGAATGGGTCGAGGCGCTGCCCTTGACCAATCCGGCCACGGCGCAGGCGCAGTTGCGCGCCCAGATCAATCTGTTGCCCAGCGCCGGGTTCAAGCCGGCGCTGTTGTTCGACATCCTCGAGCAATTGCGCACGCCCTTGCTGTTCGTCCAGGCCGAGGCTGCCAGAAAGTTCACGTTCCGGCCCCTGCCGCTGGCCGATTTCGAAGCCGGTGCCTGCGCGGCGACACTGGATCTCTGGCGCGCTTTTGGCCTGTGTTGGCAGGTCTGCGTGCAGTCGGCGCTCGGTGCGGACGGCAGGCAGAAAAGTTTCGCGGCCGCGGTGTGCCAGCGCGCGCTCGATGTGCAGGCGCGCCTGCTGCTGGACACCGCCCATGCCGGCGCTGAACTGCCGGGCTCGGACTGGCTATTGCTGCACAAGCTGTACCGCGCGGCTGAACAGATGGGTGTTGTCTTGGAGAAGGTCAAGGACGCGCAACTGCGCGCGATCGGCGCCACCCATTGCAGCGCCACTTACGCGCGGCCTGTGCTGCTGTTGCTGGGTGCGCCTGGCGATTGGGGGGCGCGGCGGTCACAACTGGTGGCGCGCTGGATGGAACGCCTGGCCGTCAAGATCGTGATCGGCGCCGAGCCGCCCGCGAATCCGGGCAAGCCGCCGGTTTTGGTCGATCTTGCGGCGGCGCGTGGCGGTTTTCGGCCGGACACGCGTGCCGGCGCCGCCGGCGCCGATATACGCTATCTCGATATCAGCGACCTCTCAGTTTCGCTCAAGAACCGCATCAACCTGTTGCGCCGCGGCCAAAGCCCGGCCAGCCTGGGCCTGGGTGAAGACAGCACGATGCCTGCTACCGAACAACTGCTGATCGCGTTGCACAAGCATTGGGGCGATGGCCGCGCCGGACGCGAGCAGACACGACGTGCAGCCAGCGGGCGTGGGCTGGTGGCCTGCGGCTTCGATGCGATGCATTACTACATAGCGGGCAAGCCCTTCAAGCAGCCGGGCCAGCCCACCGAACTGTCCTCACGCCAGCGCCAGGAAATTGCAACGTTCGGGCGGGTTTCCACCCGCGATGACGACCAGCACAGCCTGATTCACGGTTTCGCTCTCGAAGACTGGGCTATGCATGAGGAGAGTGCGGCCGGCCTGCGGCTGGTGCGGGCGGCGGCCGCGAACGGCGCCCGGCTGTCGGCGGGACAATTGCTGGCGATCCGGCCTTCCGGTGCGCGCAGCTTCATCATGGGCGTGGTGCGTTGGGCGCAGGTGCAGTGCAATGGCGACCTGATGATCGGGGTCAAGGCGCTGCCGGGGGTGCCCACGGGTGTGGCAGTGCGCGCCACCGGGCTCAATGCGGCGGCGGAGAAGTATCAGCCGGCGCTCTTGCTGCCGGCGGTGCAGGCCCTGCAGTCGACTGCCTGCGTACTATTGCCGGCAGGCTGGTTCAAGCCCGACCGCGTGCTTGACATGCACGCCGAGCGGCCTGTTGCGATCAAGCTCTTGAGCCTTGAGGAGCGCGGGGCCGACTTCGAGCGCTGCGCTTTCGGCGCGACCTGAGGCGCGTCCTGAGGCGCGACCTGCGGCGCCCTTACGCGGTGGTCGGCGCGCTGATGCCAAGCTCCGCCATCATGTGCTCGCGCATCACGAATTTTTGCGGTTTGCCGGTGACCGTCATCGGAATCTCGCTCACGAAGCGCACGTACTTCGGCACTTTGTAGTGCGCGATACGCTCGCGGCAGAAGTCGCGAATGTCCTGTGTAGTGGCGCTGGCGCCCGGTTTGAGCACGATCCAGGCGCATACCTCCTCGCCGTACTTCGCATCCGGCACGCCGAACACCTGCGCCTGGCCTACCGCTGGATGGGTGAAGAGAAATTCTTCGACCTCGCGCGGATAGACATTTTCGCCGCCGCGAATCAGCATGTCCTTGACCCGCCCAACAATGTTGCAATAGCCCTCGGCATCGATGGTGGCCAGGTCGCCGGTATGCATCCAGCCGTCGCGAATCGCCTCCGAGCTGCGCACCGCATCACCCCAGTAACCCTGCATCACCGAATAGCCGCGGGTGGCCAGTTCGCCCTTTTCGCCCACCGCGACGATGGCGCCCGTGGCATCGACGATCTTGACTTCCAGGTGCGGCATCACCCGGCCGACGGTCGATACGCGGCGCTCCAGCGGATCGTCGGTCGAAGACTGGAACGATACCGGCGAGGTCTCGGTCATGCCGTAAGCGATGCTGACTTCACGCATGTGCATCTGCTCGCAGACGCGCTTCATCACCTCGATCGGGCAGGGCGAGCCCGCCATGATGCCGCCGCGCAGCGACTGCAGATCGTAGTTGGCGAATCCGGGCGCCTCCAGTTGGGCGATGAACATCGTCGGCACCCCGTGCAGGTGGGTGCACCGCTCCGCTTCAATGGCCGCCAGCGTCGCCGCAGGCTCGAAGCCTTCACCCGGAAACACCATGGTGCCGCCGGTGACCGCGCTGGCGAGCGAACTCATCACCATACCGAAGCAGTGGTAGAGCGGAACCGGAATGCACAGGCGATCGCCTGCGCCGTAGCGCATGGTGGCGGCCACGCTGATGGCGTTGTTGACGATATTGCGGTGGGTCAGCGTGGCGCCCTTGGGCGCGCCGGTGGTGCCGCTGGTGAACTGGATATTGATGGGGTCTTCGCTGCGAAGTGCCGCACCGCCGGCCCGCGCCGCTGCGATCGACTGTGCATCAGCTAGCGCCAGCACGGCTTCGAAGTTGAGCATGCCCGGCGTCGCCTCGCGGCCCATGCGGATCACGCGGCGCAAATGCGGCAGGCGTTGCGAACGCAGTTCACCCGCGCCGGCACTGCCCAGCTCGGGCGCCAGGGTTTGCAGCATCGCCAGATAGTCGCTGGTCTTGAACGCCGGCGCGGCGATGATGCCCTTGCACTGCACCGCGTTGAGTGCGTACTCCAGTTCGGCGATCCGGTAGGCAGGGTTGATGTTGACCAGGATCATCCCCAGGCGCGCGCTCGCGTACTGCGCGAGTATCCATTCGCTGCGATTGGGGGCCCAGATGCCCAGGCGGTCGCCGCGGGCGAATCCCAGCGTCAAGAGGCCGGCAGCCAGGCGGTCGGCCTCTGCGCGCAACTGCGCCCAAGTCCAGCGCAGATTCTCGGCGCGGAACACACAGGCGAGCGCATCGGCGTGCAGGTCGGCGGTGTGGTCCAGCCAGCCGCCGATGGTCCATTCGGAAAGCGCCTGCGCTCGCGTGCCCGCCACCAGAGACAGGCCATTGGCGGGCAGGCGCGGGTCGACCAGAGTCTGGGCGGGAGTCGGTGCGTTCATGCCGCGGATTCTCCTTGGGTCGGTGTGTTGCGTGC
>JBEIFV010000013.1:0-69114 GCA_040382235.1 Burkholderiales bacterium | reverse complement strand
TCCAGGATAAGTTATGCCAAAGTCATATTGGAGAAAATGATGTTGGCATAGTTCCCGGGCTTGCATCGCCAAACCTTCAAGCTGCCTTTTTGCTCGCCTTCTTGGCGGCCGGCTTTTTCGCAGGCGCCTTCCTGGCTACGGATTTCGCGGCTTTCTTGGCCGCCGCGCGCTTGGCGGGCGGCAGCGGGTCATTGGCCGCGTTGACCGCCGCCTTGTAAGCCTTGGCCGGCTTGGCGCTATCTTCCACCACCGAGGTCTTGGCCTTTGCGGGTGCTTTGGCCGGTGCCTTGGCGGCGCGTTGCATGAACTCGAAACCAACCTTGCCGTCGGGTTGCTTGACCAGAAAAGCCTTGAACGCGCGCCGCGTGCGATTGGAAATGAATCCGGTGAGGAGATCAGTCTTGCCTTCAGACAAGAGCTTGACCATCTGCTCGCGCGAGACCTCCTGCTGCAAGATGATGCGCCCGGAACGAAAATCGCAGGTCTTGGCGGGCCCGGTGGCCTTTTCGCACACATAACCCGAGCCGTGTTCGTATACCCTGGAACTGCATTTCGGGCAGGCACCCACCGCTTCCTGGGCCGAGAAATCCGGCGCCTCGGTATCGCCCTCGACATCCTGGCCGAAATCGAACTCGGCGCGAAACTCTGCGTTCAACTTGAGCGACGCGGCGAAAGGACGCCCCATCTTGCTGCGAAACCCGGTCAAGGGGCCGATCTGCTTCTTGCTGATCAGTTCGGCCACTTCCTCGGCGGCCCATTCGCGACTCGAAATCACCTTCCACATGTTGAAGTCGCAGGATAGACACTGGAACTTGCGGTAATTCTCCTGCACCAGGCCGCCACACTTCGGGCAAGGTACATCCACGGTGGCAAAAGCGGTATCCGGAATGTTGCCGTCGCGAATGCGATTGACCAGGTCGGTGGTGGCTTCGGTGATATGCGCCATGAACGCATCGCGCGAGAGCCGCCCTTTCTCCATCTCTTTCAACTTGAATTCCCACTCGCCGGTGAGTTCGGGCGACGCCAGTTCGGTCACGCCGAAATGACGCAGCGCGAACATCAGCGAAAAGGCCTTGGGCGTGGGTTGCAATTCGCGGCCATTGCGATGCACATACTCTTCCTTGATCAGGCCCTCGATGATCGCCGCGCGCGTCGCCGGTGTGCCCAGCCCCTTCTGGTCCATGGCGGCGCGCAATTCCTCGTCCTCGATCAGCTTGCCCGCACCTTCCATGGCCGATAGCAGTGTCGCCTCGGAATAGCGCGGCGGCGGCTTGGTCTGGGTCCCGCGCGCCTCGATCGCTTCGGTCGCCACTTTTTCGCCCGCGGCCACAGCCACCAGATTCTCGTCCTCGCCGGCGATTTCGCGGCCATAAACAGCCAGCCAGCCTGGATTGACCAGCACCTTGCCTTCGGTCTTGAACTGATGTCCCTCGACTTCGGTCAGGCGCGTGGTCTGCATGAATTCCGCGGCCGGATGAAACACCGCCAGAAAGCGCTTGACCACCAGGTCATAGACCTTTTGCTCGATCTCGCTCAAGGCCTTGGGCGCAAGCAGGGTCGGGATGATCGCGAAGTGGTCGGATATCTTGGTGTTGTCGAAAATGCGCTTGTTCGGCTTGACCCAGCCATTCTTGAGCACGTTCTTCGCCGGCACCACGTAGGCATTGGAGTCCTTGAGCATCTCCATGGTCTTCCTGACCGTGGCGATGTAGTCCTCGGGCAGCGCACGCGAGTCGGTACGCGGATAGGTCAGCACCTTGTGGCGCTCGTACAGCGATTGCGCCACCGCCAATGCATTCTTGGCTGACAGCCCGAAGCGACCGTTGACCTCGCGCTGCAGGCTGGTGAGATCGAACAGCAAGGGTGCGGACTGGGTGGTGGGCTTCGATTCCTCGGATACGGTTCCAGGTTTGCCGGCGCACGCTGCAACGATGGCGTCGGCCGCGGCCTGGCTCCAGATGCGCTCGGCGCGCGCATGCTCGTCATCCTCCGGGCGCTTGAATTTCGGCTCGAACCAGCGACCGTTGTACTGACCGGCCTTTGCACCGAAGTTGGCATGCACCTCCCAGTAGTCGCGCGGCTTGAAAGCGCGGATTTTCTCCTCGCGCTCGACCAGCACCGCGAGAGTCGGGGTCTGAACCCGACCGACGGTAGTCAGGTAAAAACCGCCCTCCTTCGAATTGAAGGCGGTCATGGCGCGCGTGCCGTTGATGCCGATCAGCCAGTCGGCTTCACTGCGACTGCGCGCGGCGTCGGCCAGCGGCAGCATTTCGCGGTCCTCGCGCAAATGCGCGAAGCCGTCGCGAATCGCCGCCGGCGTCATCGACTGCAGCCACAGGCGCCGCAGTGGCTGCTTCGCCTTGGCGTGCTGCACCACCAGTCGAAAGATGAGTTCGCCCTCGCGCCCGGCGTCGCAGGCATTGATGAGCCCTGTCACATCCTTGCGCTTGAGCAGGCGCACCAGGGTCTTCAGCCGGTCTTCACTCCTGGTAATCGGCCGCAGGTCGAAATGTGGCGGCACCACCGGCAGATGGGCGAAACTCCATTTGCCGCGCTTGACCTCGTAGTCTTCGGGACAGGCGATTTCGAGCAAGTGACCCACCGCCGACGACAGCACATACTGGTCCGACTCGTAGTAATCGGCGGTCTTGGTGAAACCCCCGAGGGCCTTGGAGATATCCAGGGCAACCGATGGCTTTTCAGCAATGATCAGAACTTTGGACATGCGTCTTCTTTGAACGTAACCCGACCAGAACCCGGGCGGGTTCTCGCAAGGGGCCGAAGTCTAAGCCCGGGAATTCGATTAGCGCAAGGCATTATTACCAGCCACGGCGCCAGGCCCCGCACCTGCATCACCCGCAAAGCCCTGATTAAAAAAGACTTTCCCGATGCAAACACGCAAACTTAATGAAGTTCACGAGGTTCGCCGTCAGGCAACAGTTCATCCAGTATGAGGGCATCGGGCTCGACCCCGGTACTCCATAGCACCACCAGGCAGATGATCCTGAGTTGCTCCACGTCAACGCCGCCCTGCGGCAGTGCCAGCGCCCGTTCGATGATCAATTCGCGGCGCAAGGGATCGATCGCGCCGGCCGACTCCAGGAACGCGAGCAGGCCGCGGCATTCGCGCGAGAGCTGCTTTTCTTCCGAGGGCACGAAACTGCGAAACGAATGGCGCGCGGCAAACGCCGCCGGCAACTCGGTCGCACCGGTCACCGCCAAGCCGGAAAGCCAGTGCAGCGCCGCGTCGATTTCGTCGCCATCGAAACCGGCGACCTTGAGCTTGAGTTCGAGGGTCTCCGGATCGGGGCAGTCCGCCTCGTCGAAATAGTTCTCCACCAGATACACCAGGACATCGAACAATTCTAAGACTCCAGTCTTTGCACCCGGCCGCCGGGCAAAAGCGTCGCGCGGCCCTCAAGCTCCAGTTCCAGAAGCAATGCGGACAAGACTTCGATGCCCAGGCCCGAGCGCGCCTGCAACGTATCCAAGCCGACAGCATCGTAGCCGATGGCAGCCAACAGACTTTCCTTGGGGTCGGTAGCGTCGATTGCCCCCGGCGAGGAGCCGACTGCGGGCGCCGGCGCGCATGAGGCCCCGAACTCCTCAAGGATATCCTGCGCCGAATCGACCAGCTTGGCCCCTTGCTTGATCAGCACATGGCAGCCCTTGGACAAGGGTGAATGGATCGACCCGGGAATGGCGAACACATCGCGCCCCTGATCGCCGGCCAAGCGCGCGGTGATCAGTGAACCACTGCGCAGCGCCGCTTCGACCACCAGGACGCCACGCGCAAGACCGCTGATGATGCGGTTGCGGCGCGGGAAATTGGCCGCCAATGCCGGGGTGCCGAGCGGAAACTCGCTCAGGATCAACCCGTCGGTGGCAATCACATGCGCCAGATCGCGATTGCGCGCCGGGTAAACGATGTCCGCGCCGGTCCCGATAACGGCAATCGTCGAGCCGGCGCTGCCAAGAGCCCCGCAGTGGGCGGCCGTGTCGATGCCCATCGCCTGGCCACTCACGATGGTGTAGCCGGCCGCGGCCAGGGTGCGC
This sequence comes from Burkholderiales bacterium, assembly GCA_040382235.1. GTDB lineage: Bacteria > Pseudomonadota > Gammaproteobacteria > Burkholderiales > JAEUOS01 > JAEUOS01. The sequence goes on along the minus strand of JBEIFV010000013.1, from coordinate 65,058 downwards.
GCGAAATTCTCCGCATTGGCCATGCCTTGCGCGGTGGCGTTGCGGCTACCGACGATTGCCAGCGCTGGCCGGCCCAGCAATTCGACACGCCCCTTGAGAAACAGCAGCGGCGGCGGATCGGCGGCCTCCAACAGGGCCTGGGGGTACGCACGATCGGCCAGGGTAAGGATGGCATTGCCGGGCGCGGCACGCCAGGCCAGCGTCTGCTCGATGGCGAAGGCAAGTTGGGTGTCGCTACGCGCCTGGCCGATCGCGGAGGCGCGCGACTCGCCCACCACGGCAACCAGCGCGCCGCGGTCGGCGGCAAAGATTCGTGTGGGCAGCCCGATGGCCGCCAGCAGCTGGCGTAGCGCGGCCGCACCCAAGCCGGGCGTGCGCGTCAGGCGCAGCCAGTCGGCCAGTTCAAGGTCGGACTCGGAAATAGACATGAGCGAGGCAACAAGAAATCAAAAGGGCGCCAGCCGCGCCCTTTTGATTGTACCGATCAGCGCCGCGGCGCCGCTACCTCATGGCTTTTGCGCGACATCCCCTATCTTGACCGAGCGCTGAGCGCTCATGACAAGGGCGTAAGACACTTTCTCGAACACGCGAAAGACGAACACCAGGCCGTTACGCTCGTCGGGCAACTTGATCACCTTGGCAGAGGTGTCAAAGATGCTGGACCGGTCGCGGACATCGGCGCCATAGCTATACAGCGCCAAAACATGCCCCTGTTCCAATCCATCGCGCTTGCCCTTGGATATGGCAATGATGCGGTTGCTGCCGGTCTCGCGCCCTGCGCCATAGATGGACAGCACGCGCCCATCCACCGCGCTTTTCGGCGCGCGCGGCGCATACTCGGCCACATCGGGCTTCGGCGTTGGAATCAGCCGGTCGCCAGTGCCGATTTCCTGCTTGGAATCGACGATCCGCAGGGTCACAGGATCGGTCTTGCGCTCCAGCATGGCGGTCCCCAGAAACACCGCTTCGTAGCCAAGCGTTTCCTTCGTCAGTGGATCAACCAACGCGACGCCGGGGCGGTACACCTGCCAACTGGCAACCTTTTCATCAATGTCGCCGGTCGCATAAGCCAGGTCACCCCGACCCAGATAAACCCGCCCTTCCTGGGTCGCAATGATCTTGGGCGCGCTGGCCAGACCACCTTCATCGATCACCAACGGCTGCGACAGGAAGGGCTCGATAATGTGCGCCGGGATCAAGGGAATCGCCGCACTGGTCTGCTCGACACGGGTGCGCGGCTCCACCTTGAGCGTAGCCAGCTTGAGCTTGGGCATACTGCCCGAGCGATCGAGAATCACCACGTCGCCAGGGTAGATTCTGTGCGGATTCTTGATGCGGTCGCGATTCGGCTCCCACACGTCCGGCCAGCGATAGGGGTCCTTGAGGAACCTCGCGGCAATGCCCCACAGCGTGTCGCCCGGCACCACGACATGCCGGTCCGGTGCGTTGTCGGCAAGCCTCGGCGCCGTCGACTGCGCGAACGCAGGCACGCTTGCGGCCAGGGCTGCTGCGAGAAAAAGCGAAATGAACGGGCTTCGCATGAATCCTCCTTAAAGCCTTGCGTTGAAACCGCGCATGAGCGACCCCATTTGAGCGGAAGTGCGGGCAGCAATCACTTTGCATCCGCAGGACGCAACCGCCGCAAGTTTGATGTATAACTTTAACATGCGACTGGCTTTTTTTACAAAGTAGGATTAAATTCTCACTGTAATTAGCTTGATTAGCAAGAGATTTTCCGATTTCCGCCCACCTCGTTCGTGGCACCGCCGCAACACTTTTTTGATTCAATCCGGCCATGGCACTTCTTCCGATACTGCGCTTTCCTGATACCCGCCTGCACAAGGTGGCCCAACCGGTCACAGTTTTCGACGACAGCATCAGAACCCTGGTGCGCGACCTGGCAGACACAATGTACGAGGCGCCCGGGGTCGGTTTGGCGGCAACCCAGGTCAACGTGCATCTGCAGGTCATCGTGATCGACGTTTCGGAAGCGCGCGATGACCTGAAAGTGCTGGTCAACCCGCGCATCGTGAAGTCCGATGGCGTGCAGGTCTGCGAAGAAGGCTGCTTGTCGGTGCCAGGGGTCTACGAAGAGGTGGAACGCGCGCTCCACGTGCAGGTGGAAGCGCAGGATGCCGACGGCCAACCGTTCCTGCTTGAAGCGCAAGATCTCCTGGCGGTGTGTGTGCAGCATGAAATGGATCATCTCAAGGGCCGCGTCTTTGTCGAGTACCTGTCGCGCATGAAGCAGGCGCGTATCCGGCAAAGGATCGACAAGGAGTCGCGCCGCAAAGCCGCGTGACGGCGGGGCGCGACTGTCGCCTTGCTGTGCAAAAAGCCAGCGGAGCAATCCATGAAGATCGTCTTTGCCGGCACGCCGGTGTTCGCCGCAACCGCCTTGAAGAGCCTGATCGCCCGCGGCCATGACGTGGCGCTCGTACTGACCCAGCCCGATCGACCCGCCGGCCGCGGCATGCACCTGGTATCGAGTGCGGTAAAGCAGGTGGCGATCGACGCCGCCATCCCGGTATCGCAGCCGGTTTCGCTCAAGCGCGATGCCACGGTGGCGGAGCAGCTTGGCGCGCTCGCCCCCGAGGTGATGGTGGTGGCCGCCTATGGCCTGATCCTGCCGCAGGAAGTGCTCGACATCCCGGCGCACGGCTGCCTCAACATCCATGCCTCTCTGCTGCCGCGCTGGCGCGGTGCGGCACCGATTCAGCGCGCCATCGAGGCCGGCGACACGAGCTCGGGCGTTTGCATCATGCGCATGGAAGCCGGGCTCGACACCGGCCCGGTGCTGCTTTCGCGTGCCGTACCAATCGCGCCCGACGCTACCGCGCATACCCTGCACGACGCGCTTGCAGCACTGGGGGCCGGGCTGATTTGCGACGCCCTTGACCGACTCGATTCGCTTGAACCCTTGGCGCAAGCCGCAGGCGGCGTCACTTATGCTCACAAGATCGACAAAGCGGAAGCCCTGCTCGATTTCCGGCTGCCCGCGTCGATGCTCGAACGCAAGGTGCGCGCATTCGACCCGTTTCCCGGTGCCAGCGCGACGCATGCGGGCAACGCACTCAAGATCTGGGCAGCCATGGCGGAAACCAGCAGCACCCCAGCCGCGCCCGGGCAGATTCTCGCGGCTGGCGCCGACGGCATTGCGGTGGCCTGCGCCGCCGGCAGTGCGCTGCGCATCACCGCGTTGCAGCGGCCGGGTGGCAAGCGCCTGGCGGCGCGCGATTTCCTGCGCGGCTTCGATCTCACCCCCGGCAGCCGCTTCGACACGCACTGCGCGGCGTGCGCTTGATGCGACGCGGCGACACCTGATTGGCCATCATAGTCAACGCCGGCACTTCCGGTAACCTGTCGATCGCATTGCGCCTGGCCGCAAGCGGCCTTCTGGCGGTAGCCGATCGACACGCGCTCGATGACGCCCTGGGCAACGCCGGGGCGGCAGCGCTTCCCGCCGACCGCGCGGCCGCGCAGGAGATCGCCTATAACGCCTGCCGGCGCCTGAACCTGCTCGATGCCCTTGCCGGCGGCTTGCTCAGGAAGCCCAATCCGGCGATCGGCCCGCTCGCCAAGGCGGCATTGTCCGAGCTGATCGATCACCCGGACCGCGCACACATGATCGTCGATCAAGCCGTGAAAGCGATCGCCGGCGTCAAGGCGGGCGCCTACAAGGGCACCCTCAATGCCATCCTGCGCCGCTTTCTGCGCGAGCGCGAGACGCTTTTGGCCGCCGTGCAGACCACTGAGGCCGTGCACCTGGGCTACCCCGCATGGTGGATCGAACGCGTACGCGCGGCATGGCCCGCGCACTGGGCGGAAGTACTGGAACTGGGCAACGCACGCGCACCGATGACGCTGCGGGTCAATCTGCGGCGCACCAGTGTTGACGCCTACCTGCGAACCATTCGTGACACCGGCATCGAGGCTGACGAAGCCGGTGGCGCGGCACTGCATCTTGCGCGACCGCGCCCGACACGACTGCTGCCCGGGTTCGCCGAAGGACTGGTTTCGGTGCAGGACCTGGGCGCACAGCTGGCCGCGCCGATTCTCGATGTGCAACCGGGCATGCGCGTGCTGGACGCTTGCGCAGCGCCTGGCGGCAAGCTGGCGCACCTGCTCGAACTGGCGAACTGCGAGTTGCTCGCCATCGACCGCGACCCGCAACGCCTCAAGGCTGCCAGCGACAACCTCGAGCGCCTGGGACTGACGGCACAAACGCGCGCCGCCGACGCTGGTGAACCGGGCAGCTGGTGGGACGGCAAGCCCTTCGACCGCATCCTGCTGGACGCGCCCTGCAGCGCTTCCGGCGTGATCCGCCGCCACCCCGACGGCAAATGGCTCAAGCGCGAGAGCGACCTGCCCGCCCATGTGCGCGAACAGGCGCGCCTGCTTGACGCGCTGTGGCAAGGTTTGCGCCCGGGTGGTAAATTGCTGTATGCGACGTGTTCAGTTTTTCCGGACGAAAATCAGCGGCAGACGGCCCGCTTCTTGAGTTCGCACCCGGATGCAATTCGATTGCCGATCGCCCCGCAGCTCGCTCCTTACAAGCTCGCTTCCGCATTGCATTGTGATGGCCAGTTGTTGCCTGGTGCTTTTCACGACGGGTTCTTCTACGCACTTCTGGGCAAGCGGCCTGGCTGAGGCGCGCCGCGCCTGTTTGCGCATGCTGCTGCTGCTGGCCCTCGGCCTGGCCGCGCCGGTGCAAGCCGACATCCTGGAATTGCGCGACGCACGCATCGAAGCCGCTGACGACGGCTGGATCATCGCCGCTGACTACAACATCGAACTCAACGCACGCCTTGAAGAAGCGATCAACAAGGGCGTCTCGCTGCAGTTCAGTTTCGACTTCGAGCTGGCGCGCCCGCGCTGGTACTGGTTCGACGAGAAGCCGGTCGAGTTTTCGCAAACCTACAAGCTTTCCTACCATGCCCTGACGCGCCAGTACCGCCTTTCTGCCGGCACGCTGTACCAGAGCTTCAATTCGCTGGGGGACGCACTGCGCCTGTTGTCGCGCCCGCGCCTGCCCGCGTTCGAACGCGCGCGCGTGCGGCCCGGCGAAACCTATACCGCTTCAGTGCGCATGCGGCTGGATGTCAATGCGCTGCCGAAACCGTTTCAACTGTCGGCGATGACCAATCGCGAATGGACGCTCGACTCCGACTGGAAGAGATTCCCGTTTCGCGCCGACGCCGCCAGCGGGGGCGAGCGCAAATGAACCGGCGCCTGCGTTATGCTCTGATCGCCATTTTCGCCCTCTCGGGCGTGCTGCTGTACCTGCTGGCCACAGCGAGCGCCAATACCGGACGTTTCGCGCAAAACTACTCCCTTTTGGTCAAGCTCAACGCCGGCATCGTGGTGGTGATGCTGCTGGTGATCGGCTACCTGCTGTTTGGCCTGTGGCAGCGTTACCGCGCCAAGCAGTTCGGCACCACCCTGATGGCCCGCCTGACCCTGATGTTCGCCCTGATGGCCATCGTCCCGGGAACGCTCGTCTACACCGTCTCGGTGCAGTTCCTGTCGCGCTCGATCGAGTCATGGTTCAACGTGCGGGTCGACGCCAGCCTGGAATCCGGCCTGACCCTGGCACGCACCACCCTTGACGCCATGCTGCAGGATGTCGCCGGGCGCACCCGGCTGATGGCGCAGGAAATGGCCAATGTGCCCGACGCGGCGATCGGCGCCTTGCTCAACCGCATGATCGACCAGACCGGCTTGCAGGAGGCCTCGGTATTCACTGTTTCCGGACGCCTGATCGCCACCGGCGGGGTTGGCGCGTCGCGCTTCGCGGTGGATTTGCCGACCGCCCAGGTACTTGCCGACGCCGGGCGCGGGCGGGGCTACGCCGGCGTCGAGAACGCGGCCAAGTCGGCCGACAAGGCGGCGCTGCGCATGCGCGTGGTGGCGCCCATCACCCTGCGACTTCTCGGCGCCGAACCGCGCGTGCTGCAGGTGCTGCAGAATGTGCCAGAGCCACTCACCGCCAGCGCCGAATCGGTTCAGGCCGGCTACCGCGACTATCAGGAGCTTTCGCTGTCACGCAAGAACCTGCGTGAAATCTACACGGTCACCCTCACCCTGACACTGCTGCTGGCGCTGTTCGGGGCCATTGCGACCGCGTTTTACCTGTCGAACCGCCTCTCCGCTCCGCTCTCGCTCCTGGCCCAGGGCACCGAAGCGGTGGCCCAGGGCGACTTCACGCCGCGTGCCGAAATCGCCGGTCGCGACGAACTGGGCATGCTTACACAATCCTTCAACCGCATGACCCGCCAATTGGACGAAGCGCGCGCCAACGTGCACCAGCGCGAAACCCAGCTGGAGGCGGCGAAATCCTACCTGGAGAGCATTCTCGCCAACCTGACCGCCGGGGTCATGGTGTTCGACCCCGAGATGCGCCTGGCGACCGCCAACCAGGGGGCCGAAACGATCCTGCAGATCGATGCCACGCAGGCGCAATGGCAGCCACTGGCCGGGCTGCCCGGGCTTGCCGATTTCGCCGCCAGGGTCATCGAAGCCTTTGCACAACATGGCGACAAGGTCTGGCAACAGCAGATCGAACTGGCGCGCCACACCGGGCGTGAGGGTGACGAGCGCCTGCTCATCCTGCTGGTACGCGGCTCGCGCCTCGATGTGGCCGGTGGCAGCGGCTACATCGTGGTGTGCGACGACATCAGTGAACTGGTGTCGGCGCAGCGTTCGGCGGCCTGGGGCGAGGTGGCGCGCCGGCTGGCGCACGAGATCAAGAATCCGCTTACCCCGATCCAGCTTTCGGCGGAACGCATGCAGATGAAACTGGCCGACAAGCTGGCCGGCACCGATGCCGAAATCCTGGCGCGCGGCACCAGCGTCATCGTGTCCCAGGTCACTGCGATGAAAAACATGGTCGACGATTTTCGCGAGTACGCCCGCACCCCGCCGGCAACGCTTGCACGTACCGACCTGAACGCACTGGTGCGCGAAGTGCTGGGGCTCTACGAAACGTCCAGCATCCCGGTCACGACCCATTTCGATCCTGACTTGCCCGCCGTACAGGGCGACTCGTCGCAATTGCGCCAGGTCATCCATAACCTGCTGCAGAACGCCCAGGATGCGGTGGCCGGCAGTGCGCGCCGGGAGATCACCGTCGAAACCGTGGCGGTGGCCGGCGGCGCGCGACTTTCGGTCGCCGACAGCGGGCCGGGGTTCGCGCAGAAAATCATCGCGCGTGCATTTGAGCCTTACGTCACCACCAAGGCGCGCGGTACCGGGCTTGGTCTGGCGATTGTCAAGCGCATCATCGACGACCATCACGGCACAGTCGACATCGCCAATCAGGAAGGCAGCGGCGCACGCGTCAGTATCACCTTGCGCAGCAGCACGGAGATCGCATGAAGCTATCGCTTAGAATCCGGCTCGGTTACACGGCCCAGGTGCGGGGCCTTGTGAGGGCGGCCGCAAGGCCTGCACATTGGCCTGAGCTCTCGTTGCATCACAATCCGATACGGCGCTGCGCGAACACCATATCGTTCAAGGCATGGGCGTAAAAAATGGCCAACATCCTGGTGGTAGATGACGAAATCGGTATCCGCGAACTGCTCTCGGAAATTCTCGGTGACGAAGGCCACAGCATAACCCTCGCGGAGAACGCCGCCGAGGCGCGCGCCGCGCGACTCGCCGGGCAGCACGATCTGGTGCTTCTCGACATCTGGATGCCCGATACCGACGGCGTCTCCCTGCTCAAGGAATGGTCGACTAGCGGGCTTCTGACCATGCCGGTCCTCATGATGAGTGGCCACGCCACCATCGATACGGCGGTCGAAGCCACGCGCATCGGTGCCACCGATTTCCTCGAAAAGCCGATCGCGCTGGCCAAACTGCTGGCCGCTGTCAAGCGCGGACTGACCCTCAAAACCGCGCTGCGGCCGGCTGTCGGTAGCGTGGCCGTCACCAGCACGGCAAGTGCCACGTCAACCGAAGCGCCGCCCAAGCCATCGATCACCGGACTTGATCTCGAACTGCCCTTGCGCGAAGCGCGCGACGAGTTCGAACGGTCTTATTTCACCTACCATCTGGCGCGTGAAAAGGGCAGCATGACGCGGATTGCCGAGAAAACCGGTCTCGAACGTACCCACCTGTATCGCAAGCTCAAGGCGCTCGGCCTGCCGATCGGCGGCAAAAAGCCTGACGAGGGCACCGACGACGCGTGAGCGAGGATCAAACCCGGGCATACGCTGAGCCCGATCAACCCGCACCGTTGTCACGTCCGCCCGCTGCCATCCTGATTACCGGCGTTGCGGCGCTTGCGCGGCAGCGTGCCATCGGCAGCTTGATCGGGTTCAAGCCTGACGTACAACGCTGGATTGTCATTACCTCCGGTCTGGTTGCACTTCACGCAAACCCGGGCACACCACTGGTCAACATCGAGTTCGCCGCATTACCGCCCGGCTGCCTGTGCTGCAGCGGCCTCTTGCCGTTCAGGGTTGGTCTGACCCGACTCTTGCGCCGCCTATCCCACTGGGCACCCACACATCTGATCATTGATGCGGGCACTGAAAGCCATGCTGCCAGCGTTCGCGCTCGACTGGTCAAACCCGATTTCGCCGGCTTGCTTCGACTCCAAGGAGTGGTAGCGGCAATCGATGTGTCCACGATGTCCAGCGCGCCGCAGGCGCTGCGCCAGGCACTTGGCGACCTGTGCGCCAGAGCTGACCTGGTTGTCTGCGACACGTCCGCTGCCAGTGACTCGAGCGACATCTGCGCGCGGTTTCGCAGCGAGTTCGGCATTGCCACGCCATTCCTGGACGCCGCCGACCCGGCCTGCGCAGTCGAGCTCGGCTTGACTGCGCGCTTCGCGGACGCATGAACCGGCAGTATCGCGTCCGGCGCGCATGCCTCGCCATCGGCGTCTGCCTGTCCATCACAGGCATGTCCGCCAACGCACCCGCGCAGAGCTTGCGCGAACACGCCGCCGATTTCTGGGATGAACTCAAAGTGGTAGTCGGCGAAGGCACGGTCAAGCGCCTGCGTATCGAGTACGAGAACGACGTGTTCTATGCCACCGACAGCAACTACACCAACGGCGTGCGCCTGACCTGGCGCGCTGGCGCCAGGCATGCGGTCAAGTTCGACGATGACAATCAACGACCGTGGGTGCCGCCGTTACGCTTCACCGCAGGAGGTGATGAGCACAAACGCGCCCTCGAAGACGCGGAATGCGCGCGCGCTTCGCAAACGCCTGGCCAGCGCGAAGCGGGACGTCCGGCGTGCTTCCGCACTGCCTACAACTTCGTGTTTTTCGGCCATAACCTGTACGCACCTTCCGATATCCGCCTGCAACCGGCGCAGATTCCCGCCAGCGAACGGCCCTACGCGGGCTGGGCCTACATCGGATTTCATCGTGAACTGCATGCCAGTGACGGCCGTTACTGGCGTTATGGCCTGGATATCGGTTGTGTCGGCCCTTGCGCCCAGGGCCGGCAGTTGCAAAACTGGGTCCACAAGAACCTCACGCATTCACCCGAGCCCCAGGGCTGGGGCTCGCAGATTCGCAACGAATTCGGCGCGATTGCACGCTTCGAGTATGCGGAGCAGGCATGGCATGAACCGCTTGCCCGGCTCGGTTCAGGCGTATTCGGGCTGCCCCTGGCCACCGATCTGCGCCCGCATGTAGGCGCTGGGCTTGGCAACCTGCAAATCTACGCGGGCGCGGGAGTGACTGCACGCATTGGCTGGTTCCGCACTTCATATGATTCGCTGCGCCTGGACACCCACACCCTCGAATCACTGGCCGGCGCAAGAAGGGACCGCCATGCGCAAGTGGATTCCGGCAGCCGTGCCGATTGCGCGCCCTACTGCGAGGAGCGAAGCGTGCCGGAGAGGCCGCCGGAATTGTTCGCCTTCGCGCGCCTGCACGGCGACCTGGTCGCCTACAACGCCATGCTGCAGGGCGGGCTCATCAATCGTTCCAGCCCGAGCACAGCGGGCGCGCGACCGTTGATCGCCGAGCGCGAGTTCGGCCTGGCTGGGGCGATCGGCGAATTCAGCGTATCGCTATCGGTGGTTGGCCGCCAGCAGTGGGATGCGCATGGCGCGCGCTACGGACAGCGTTTCGGTCGCCTGGCACTGGAGTTCAGCACACGCTTCTAGCGGGCTTTTCGTCGCAAACTGCCGCTGCGGAATAGCTACGGCGGGCGCCTGACTTGGCCATCAAGTTGCCAGGGGCGCGGTCGTTAAGACTTTGCGGGCTTTGGCGCCGCGATATCAACCGAATCGGATCTGGCGCGTTAAAGCATTGGATTCGGCGAATTGAAGGGCTCGCGCCACTTGAATTCGCGGATTCGGCCCGGATATTCGATTTATATGCAAGACGCAGGGCAAGCCAGGGTCGTTATCCCATGCAACGAATCCGTTGCACGGCCTCAACCGGAGATCACCATGAGCATCCAGATGCATTCCAACGCACCTGCGATTCTGACCAACGTACTGTTCAACAGCGCGAACTACTACGTGGCCGAGGTCTCGCAAGGTCGCAGCCTTCAGGGCTTCGAGGTGGTCGACAAGTTCAGCGGGCGAGGCGCCTTTCTGGACGGTGCTGTCGCGGTGCGGATGCGCGCCTCGTTCCAGGCCATGGCCGCGGATTCCGAGCGTGAGGTCACACCGGACGATGTCGACGACTTCATTCGCGGCTTCGACGCCTTGCTGATGCAGCGCGTGGTGTTCCACTAGACTTCCGGCTGGCGGACGACTGCTGCGGTCGTCTGCGCACGACGCAGCGCGAGAGCGGCTGACGGCGGTCCTGCCGCTGTACAATGGAGTGCAGCAAATCAACGCCCGGTACCCCGGGCGTTTTTGTTTTGTGCTAGCCCCTTTCGCAGTGCCGACATCCTCCCCGCCCGAACTCGCCGCGCAATTCGCGGAAAAGCGCTGGTTCATCATCCTGATCGCGGCCCTGGCGACGCTCGGGCCGTTTTCGATGGACACTTTTCTGCCCAGCCTGCCCGCACTGCAGGAACAGTTGGGGGCCACCCCGGTGCAGGCGCAACAGGCTTTGTCGTTCTACCTGCTGGGCTTCGGCCTGATGAGCCTGTGGCATGGCGCGATCTCGGACGCGGTCGGACGCCGTCCGGTGATTCTGGTCGCGCTGGCGGTCTATGCCGCGGCGGCGCTGGTGTGCACCCTGGCCCCGACCATTGAAGTACTGATCGGAGCGCGCCTGGTACAGGGCCTTTTCGGTGGCGCCGGCGCGATCGTCTCGCGCGCCATCGTGCGTGACTGCTTCGAGGGGCCACAGGCGCAGCGCCTGATGTCTTCGGTGATGCTGATTTTCGCCATCGCACCGGGGGTGGCACCGATCATCGGCGGCTACCTGCACCAATGGGCGGGCTGGCGCAGCGTGTTCGCTTTCATGCTGGCGCTCGCCGTGGCGCTGTGGCTCTGGACCTGGCGCGCGCTGCCGGAAACCCATCCGCCGGCGCAACGCAGCCCCTTGAATGCGCGCAGCATGCTGCGCGACTACCGGATGGTCTTCTCCCGCATCGAGTTTCAGTTGCTGGCGGCCACTATCGCCTTCAATTTCTCGACCTTCTTCGTCTACATCATGGCTTCACCGGCGTTCATCATGCGGCACTTGAGCCTCACCGCCACCGACTTCGGCTGGTTCTTCATCCCGATTGTCGTCGGCATGGTGATCGGCTCGACCATCTCCGGGCGCATGGCCGGGCGCGTCTCGCGCCGGCGCGCCGCCAACTATGGATTCGTGCTCATGGGCGCGGGCATGACGATCAATCTCTGCTTGCAGTGGCTGCTGGTACCGGGCATGGCGCCGGGAGGCATGCTGACTTTCATCTCGATCGCGCCGCTGGTGTTCTCGGCCGTCGGCCAATCGATGATCACGCCGTCGGCGCAACTGCTGATGATGGACATGTTCCCGAAGAATCGTGGCATGGTCTCCTCCGCCCAGGGCTTCACCCAGGTGATGCTGTCGACCCTGGTGGCCGGCATCATCGCCCCGCTGGTATCCGGCACCGCATTGCAGTTGGCGATCACCACTGCCGCGTTCTGTATCGCAGGCACCTGCGCCTGGCTCATCTACATCAAGCGCGGCCACGTCAGCGCCTGAGGGCGCTGAATTCCCCATGTCTTGCCGTAGGCAATCGCGCCGCCGCGCAAACCACCAAATCCCGGGTCAACGCAGGTCGAGCACCTGTTTTCACGCCAAGCTGCGGGCTACATCTGCTCCCACGGCAAGCCGTCGTGCCGCCAGCCGTTCTGCTTGCCACGCTGGAAATTCTCGTCCAATTCACCCTCGAAGCCGAACAGCACATTGCTTACATCGGTAAAACCGTCATCCTGCAGCGCGCGTGCTGCGTCAAGGGTGCGCTTGCCTGAGCGGCAGATCAGAAGAATCGGCCGATCGCGGTCCCCGGACTCGCGCAGCACTTCCCTGGCGAAGTCGGGATTGACTTCCCAATCCGGCGCCTCGTGCCAGGCGATGTGGATGGCGCCCACCGGATGTCCCACATAGAAAAACTCGATTTCGCTGCGGCAATCGATCAGCAGCGCCTCGGAATGCGCAGCCAGATAGGCGAAGGCTTCTTTAGGGGTCAGGTGTTTCATGCAGACAACATTCGGTCTATAAGCAAATGATTATAAGCGCGGGGCCCGGCGCCACCCCGGAGCGCGGGGTCAGGATTTGCGCGGCTGTACCGGTTGCTGCAGCCGCGCGGACAGGAGCAGTGCCTCGATCAGGCGATGCACCTCGAGCGCGGCGCGGCCGCTGGCAAGCGGATCGCGACCGGCCTCGACCGCATCGAGAAAATCCGCCAGCACGGCGCGATGGGCGTCGTTGCTGAAGGCCATCGGGTCGGCGCCACCGCCACCGCCGCCGCTTTGCCCCGCGCGTTCGCTTCGACCATCGTGTGTATGCACCACCAGTTCGCCGTCAGCCAGGATCGCGCTGCCCGCATCGCCCGCCAAGTCGATGCGCTCGCCAAAGCCGGGATAGAGTGCGGTGGTGGCCATCAAGGCGCCGATGGCACCGCTGTGCATGCGCAAAGCGGCGGCGACCACGTCTTCGGTTTCCATGCGGTGCAATGCCGTGGTGCCGGCGAATGCCGCAACCTGCGTAACCGCACCGGCGAGCGACAGGAACAGGTCAAGCGTGTGGATCGCCTGGGTGATCAGCACGCCGCCGCCGTCGCGCTCCAGGGTGCCGCGGCCCGGCTGGTCATAGTAGGACTGCGGTCGCCACCACGGCACCGATACATTGGCCACAGCGATACGGCCGAGAACGCCTTGTGCCAACAGTTGGGCCAAACGCTGCGCGCCAGGACGGAAACGATGCTGAAACACCACGCCCAGGCGCACGCCCGCACGCGCGCAAGCCGCGACCAACGCCTCGCAACGCGCCGGCGCAACCTCGAGCGGCTTCTCAAGCAATATGTGCTTGCCGCAAGCGGCGAAGCGCTCGACCAGTTCCAGGTGCGCATTGGGCGGTGCCGCGATGAGCACGCAGCCGATGCTTGCATCGCGCTCGATCACGGCCAAATCGTGCGTGAGCGGAAAGTCAAAGCGCGCCGCAAACGCGGCCGCGCGCACTGGCGAGCGGGTGTAAGCGGCAACAACCTCGACCCGTTGCTTGAGTTCGATAAGGCTCTGGGCGTGTGGTTTAGCGCCCATTCCAAGGCCGATCATTGCGATGCGGTGGCGCGCCGGCATGTCTTGATCCTAAATTTGGTAGTGAGAGCCCCGGTCAAAAAAAGGGTGATGTACGGACGGTTAGTCGTATGTCGTCATACAACATGATATCGCGTCGGCGCGTTAGCTGTGCTCGCCTTGGGCGTGGCGCGTCGCCGCCTCATGAGCCCGCCGCAGCCGTTCGCGGCTATTCGCCAAATGGGTACGCATGGCTGCGCGCGCGGCCTCGCCGTCCTGCCGGGCAATCGCATCATAGATCTCCTGATGCTCACGATGCACCCGCTGGAAGTATGCAGAACGATCTTCGCGGGCTAAACCGCTGGTATTCAAGCGGGTACGTGGAATCATCATCGTACCCAAATAGCCCATCAGTTCTGAAAAATAGCGGTTGCCGGTAGCCAACGCGATCTGCAGGTGAAACTGAAAATCGTGCTCGACCGAAAGTCCCGGGTCAGGGGCGTTGGCCTCGAAACAATCGAGCGCCTTTCGCATTTTACTGAGTTGGTGCTCACTACGTCTTAATGCTGTAAGGCCAGAGGCCTCCGTCTCCATACTCATACGCAGCTCGAGCAACGCAAGGACCTCGACCACGGTCGCCAATTGCGCCACATCGATGCGAAAATCGGCGCCCGGCGCCGGCTCGCGCACGAAGGTGCCGATGCCGTGATGGGTGTCGGTCAGGCCACTTGCCTGCAGCCGCGACAGTGCCTCGCGCACCACTGTGCGGCTTACGCCGTACGCCGCGATGATCGCCGCTTCGGTGGGCAACTTGGCCCCGGGCGCGATCTCGCCGCCACGGATCTGCATGGTCAACCGGTCCACCAGCTTCTGTGTCAGCGATACCGTGCGTCGCGCACCCACAGGCGCACGGCGGGGCGGCGGGGCGCTTGCGGGAAAGCTTGTATCGGCACTTGACATGAAGCCTGATCGACCTCGATAATTCCTGCAAAGTTGTATGATGACATATCAATAAGCAGGCAGCAAGCTCGCAGTGTCAGGCACGGCCCACCCCCCTTTCGCAGCACGCAAAACCAGCGTCCAATCCCGTTCCGGCCCAACCCATGACCGCACGTTTCAACCGCCTCCTCCTGACCGGCGTCGCTGGCGGCCTTGGCCGCAGCCTGCGCGCGCCACTCAAGGCACTGACGCAAGTGCTGCGGCTGTCCGACATCGCCGACATGCCTTGCGCGCAGGAGGGCGAAGAGCTGGTGCACTGCGACCTGGCCGACGGCGCGGCCGTGCATGCCTTGCTCGAAGGCGTTGACGCGGTCGTCCACATGGGCGGTGTCTCGGTCGATGGCCCCTGGGAACCGATCCTCGCAGCCAACATCGTCGGCTTGCATCACCTCTACGAAGCGGCGCGCCGGCAGGCCGTCAAACGCGTGGTTTTCGCCAGTTCGAACCACGCCATAGGCTTCAACCCGCGCAATCGGCGCATCGATGCAAACGACCCGGTGCGACCGGACGGCAACTATGGTGTCTCCAAGGCGTTCGGCGAGGCCTTGTCGCGCCTGTATTGGGATCGCTATGGCATCGAGACGGTCTGTCTGCGCATCGGTTCCTCATTCCCCGAGCCGCGCGACCGGCGCATGCTGATCACCTGGCTCTCCTACGCGGACTTGGCGGAGCTGGTGCGCTGCGCCCTGTGCGCGCCAAAGGTCGAGCACTCCATCGTGTTCGGCGCCTCGGCCAACCGCGACAGCTGGTGGGACAACCACGCGGCAGCGCATCTTGGCTGGACGCCCAGGGACAGCTCCGAGCGTTTTCGCGCGAGCATCGAGTCCAAGCCGGCGGGTGACGCGGATGATCCGGCGGAACGGTTTCAAGGCGGCGCGTACGTGAAGATGGGGCCGTATGAGAATTGACGCCCAGGCCAGGATTCGCTCGACGCATGGTCAGCCGGAGCGGGCGCTGCGTCATGGTGTAATCGGGCCTGCCCGCAAAATGCCGGCGCCCCCGTCAAAGCTGGCCATCCAGGAAGGAGCAAATCATGGATAAGCAACTGGCTCTGGATTTCGATGCCCCCGCCGGCGACCTGCGCGTCGCCGCCCACGACGACTGCGTGAGCTACTGGCAACCACAACCGGCCAACGGCTACGCCGAAGTCATTCTCAGTCCGCAAAACATCGACACCGTGCACCGTTTCTCGATGGGCCGGCAGTTGTTGCCGCCTGGCGGCCGGGTACGCTTGCACTCGCACGAGCGCGCCGAAGAAGTGCTTTACGTGCTCTCCGGCAGCGGGACGGCCGATATCGAGGGCAAGAGCTATCGCATGCTCCCCGGGACCACCCTTTACCTTGGCCACAAGCGTGCGCACACATTCGTGAACGATGGCGAGCACGACCTGCAATGGCTCTGGTTCTTCATGCCTGGTGGCCTGGAGACGTTTTTCGCGGCAATCGGGCCGCAACGCAAAACCGGCGAACCCACGCCGGCGCCCTTTCCGCGCCCTGCCGACATTGCCGAAATCGAGGCGCGCACCGTCATCAAGACCTGAATATGGGGAAATTGCGACTGGAAGGAAAAACGGCTGTCATCACAGGTGGTGCCTGCGGCATCGGCCTTGCAACCGCGCAGTTGTTCGTCGCCGAAGGCGCACGCGTCATCATTGCCGACCTCAACCTTGATGCGGCAAGCGCGGTTTGCGCGGCTATCGGTGACGCCGCGCATGCCGTCGGTTGCGACGTATCCGAGTCGGCGCAGTGCAAGGCGCTGATGGAAACGGCCGAAGCCCATTTCGGCAAACTCGACATCCTGATCAACAACGCCGGTCTGGGGGCCCTGGGCTCGGTGGTGACCACCGATGAAGCAGTACTCGACCGAATTCTCGCGGTCAATGTCAAGGGCGTATTCATGTGTTCCAAGTACGCCGTGCCCCTGATGATCAAACACGGCGGCGGCGTGATCGTCAATACCGCGTCCAACGTGGCCAGTGTCGGCCTCAAGGATCGCGCCGCCTACGTGGCCTCCAAAGGCGCGGTTGCCGCGCTGACACGCTCAATGGCCCTGGATCACGTAGCCGACAATATTCGTGTCAATTGCGTCGCCCCTGGCGTCACCATGACCGCCTACTTCGACAAAATGCTCAAGGAAGTACCCGACCCGGCGGCGTTTCAAGCCGTGCTGGACGGACGCCAGCCGATGGGGCGCACCGGCAAGCCCGCCGAGATTGCCTATGCGATCCTGTATCTGGCCGGCGACGAATCCTCGTTCGCCACCGGGACCATGCTGACGGTCGACGGCGGGGCCATCGCCGTGTGAAGCCGGCTGCCGTCTCTCGATTGTGTTGGTAGCATCAGTGTTGGTCCACCTTTGCGGACTTTTCCACCATGCGCGAGCGGCGCTTTTCCGTTCAACAATTCATCATCACCCGAAAGAGACAAACCATGAAAAGACGTGACGTGATTCGCGCAGGAGCCGCAGCCGGTTTGGCCGCAGCCGCAAACCTGCCATTGAACGCCCGCGCACAGGCGAAGGTTGTCTGGAAGGCCACCGATGTACATCCGCTTGGCTATCCGACTGTGGAAGCCATCGTGCGCATGGGCAAGAAACTTGAGACCGCCACCAATGGCCGCATCTCGATCCAGATGTTTCCGTCGATGCAGCTGGGCGGCGAGAAAGAAATGATCGAGCAGGCCCAGGTCGGCGCCTTGCAGATCGCGCGCATTTCCGTCGGCGCGATGGGACCGGTGGTCGACGAAGTCAACGTATTCAACCTGCCGTTCGTGTTTCGCGACGAGGCGCACATGCGCAAGGTCATAGACGGGCCGATCGGCAACGACTTGCTCGAACGCATGACCAACGGGCCGGGCTCGCGCCTGGTTGCCCTTGGCTGGATGGATGCCGGTACCCGCAATGTGTATGCCAAGAAAGCAGTGACCGCCCCGGCCGACTTGAAAGGCATGAAGATCCGCATGATGGGCAACCCGCTGTTTGTCGAAACCATGAATGCCATGGGCGGCAACGGTGTGGCCATGGGCTTCAATGAGCTGTTTTCTGCGTTGCAAACCGGCGTGGTCGATGGCGCCGAAAACAACCCGCCGACGCTGCTTGCTCAAAACCATTACACGGTGAGCAAGGTGTACAGCCTGACCGGGCACCTGATCATTCCGGAAATTTTTGTGTTCTCCAGGCGGAGCTGGGATGGGCTGACCAAGGAAGACCAGGCTTTGGTGAAAAAGCTGTCGCGCGAGGCGCAGATGGAGCAGCGCCAATTGTGGGACGCCTACACCGTCGAAGCCGAAACCAAGCTCAAAGCAGGCGGCGTGCAATTCGTCAATGCCGACAAGCCGGCCTTCTTCAAGGCAACCCAGCCGATCCGCGACAAGTATGGGGCGAAATACGCCGCTCTGATCAAGCAGATTCTGGACACCAAGTAGGTCCGTCCTGGGTACGCGCAACCGCTTGCCGCTGGTAAGGCAGGGTTGCGCGTACCGGCGCGGCCCTTTAACGAAGAGTCCGATATGACTGCGAAGCAACGCTACGCCCGCCTGATGGAAGGCCTGTACCTCGCCTGCATCGTCGCATCCGGAGTGGCCATCGTGGTGATCACGCTGATCATCCCCTTTGGTGTGTTCATGCGCTACGTGATGAACAATCCGCAATCCTGGCCGGAGCCCGCCTCGGTGGTGATGATGGTGATGTTCTCGTTCGTGGGCGGCGCCGCGGTGTACCGCGCCAATGTGCATGTTGCGGTTGAAGCGCTGCTCAACGCGGTAAGCCTGGCGAAGAAACGCCTGATGCTGATAGGCGTCGACCTGTGCATGGCGGCCACGGCGCTCTTCATGACAGGCTACGGCGCACACCTGTGCCAGATCACCTGGAACCAGTCGGTGGCCGAGTTTCCAGGCCTGCCGGTCGGTGTGGTCTACATGCCGATCCCGATCGGCGGCTTTCTGACCCTGCTGTTTCTGATCGAGCGCGTCTGGGTCGGTCCGCCGCCTGCCACCTCGATCATGTACAGCGATACCGCCAGCGATCTGGAGTGAGACCATGGACATCCTGATCCTGCTCGGCTCCTTCGCCCTGTTGTGCGCACTCGGCGTGCCGGTGGCCTACGCCCTTGGGCTGGCCGCCATCAGCGGCGCCTTGTGGGTCGACATTCCGCTGGAAGCGGTGATGCTCAAGATCTCCGACGGCACCGACGATTTCGCGCTGCTGGCGATCCCGTTTTTCGTGCTGGCCGGCGCCATCATGGCCGAGGGCGGCATGGCGGCGCGGCTGATCAACCTGGCGCGCATTTTCGTCGGCTTCATCCGCGGCGGCTTGGGGCTTGTCAACATCATGGCCTCGTCGCTGTTCGGCTGCATCTCCGGTTCCTCGGTGGCCGATACTTCGGCGATCGGATCGGTGATGATCCCGCAGATGGTCAAGGCCGGCTATCCGCGCGTGTTCGCCACCAACGTCACCATCTGCGGCTCGGTGCAGGCGCTCCTGATCCCGCCCTCGCACAACGCGGTGATCTATTCGCTGGCCGCCGGCGGCACCGTCTCGGTGGCACACCTGTTCCTGGCCGGCATCTTCCCCGGCATGCTGTTCGCCCTGTGCCTGATCGGCCTGGTGCTGTGGATTTCGCACAAGCGCGAATACCCGCGGGGCGAGGCGGTGGCACTCAGGGACGTGCCGAAAATCATCGTCGAGGCGATCTGGGGCCTGGTCACGGTGGTCATCATCATGGGCGGCATCCTGTCGGGGGTGTTCACGCCGACCGAATCGGCGGCGGTCGCCTGCGTCTATGCCTTCCTGGTCACCTTCCTGGTGTATCGCGATTACAAGTGGCGCGACCTGCCGCACCTGGTGCACCGGGTGGTCAAGACAGTGGCGATGGTGATGATGCTGATCGGCTTCTCGGTCGCCTTCGGCTACATGATGGCGATCATGCAGATCCCGTCCAAGGTCACGCAGTTTTTTCTGTCGATCTCCGACAACAAGTACGTGTTCCTGTTCCTGGTCAACATCCTCCTGCTGCTGCTCGGCACCTTCATGGACTTGGCGCCGATGCTGCTCATCTGCACCCCGATCTTCATGCCGGTGATCGTCAAGCTGGGTATCGACCCGGTGCATTTCGGCATGATCATGATCTTGAACCTGGGCATCGGGCTGATCACCCCGCCAGTCGGACCGACACTTTTCGTCGGTTGCGCCATCGGCAAAGTCTCCATGGAAGAGGTGTCGAAGGAGCTATGGCCGTTCTATGGCGCGATGTGCATGGCGTTACTGCTGGTCACCTATGTGCCGGCGATCTCGCTGTGGTTGCCGGGCCTGATGAAGTAGGCCATACCGGTATTTCGCTGCGCGCCAGCCAGGCCAGGAGGCGCGCACCCCCCCGGCCGCGCCGGACTCTATACTGGCACCTCCCTGGTGTAGCAATGCCCCGCCGATGACAGAACCAACGAACCGTGTTCGCGCCTATGTCGCGTGCGCCGACAGCCGCGAAATCCTGGTGCTGGAACTTGATGAACGCAATGGCGATCTCGCCCTGACCCAGAAAGTGCCGGCCGGCGGCAGCGTGATGCCGCTTGCAGCAAGCCATGACAGACGGCGCCTGTTCGCGGCGCTGCGCTCGCAGCCATACAGCGTGACCAGCTTCGCATTCGATGCCGCCAGCGGCCGCTTTAGCCAACTGCAAAACCTGAGCATTCTGCCCCACGATTTCGCAGGTCAGCCGTGGGCCGCCGACATTCACCTGACGCCCGACGGCCGCTTTCTGTATGCCTCGGAACGCCGCTCCAGCACGCTGGCGCTGTTCGCTGTTTGCTCCGACGGGCGCATCGAGCATGTCGCGAACTTCGGCACCGAAAGCGAGCCGCGCGGCTTCGCGATCGACCCTTCCGGGCGCTTCCTGCCGGCGGTGGGCCAAGCCTCGAACTCGATGACCTGTTATGCCATCGATGCAACCAATGGCCGGCTGCGCGAGCTCAAGAAATACGCCATGGGCAAGAAACCCAACTGGGTCGAGATCGTGACGCTGCCTTGAGCGATGGCACACTGGCGCCATGGCGACCGACCTCACCCGACTGAGTGCGGCAGGCGGCCGGGTGCACGGCCCGGACTACGACCCACGCGCGCTCACCACCGGCATCGTCCATCTGGGCTTGGGCAGCTTCCACCGTGCCCATCAAGCGATGTATACCGATGCGACCCTGGCGCAAGACCCGTCCTGGGGCATTTGCGGCGTCAGCCTGCGCTCGGCAGGCGTGATCGAAGCGCTGCGTCGGCAGGACCATCTCTATACCCTGCTGGTACGCGGCCCGGAGGGTGTGCTCCCGCGCATCATCGGCGGCGTGCACCAGACCCTGGGCGCAAGCGACGGCACGCAAACGGTGGTCGAGCGCATCGCCCTGCCGGCCACACGCATCGCAAGCCTCACCATCACCGAGAAGGCTTACTGCCACAACCCCGCGAGCGGCCGGCTCGACACCGGACATCCGGAAATCGCGCACGACCTTGCGCAAGCGCGCGATCATGGCGTCCCGCCCATGAGCGCATTGGGAGTGTTGCTGCGTGGTCTGGCCGCACGCATGGTGCACGGCACACCGATGACCATACTGTGCTGCGACAACCTGCCGCGCAACGGCGCGACGCTGCGCGGCCTGATACTCGAGTTCGCCGCGCTGACCGATCCGCCGCTGGCGCGTTGGATCGAAGCCGAATTGAGCTTTCCCTCGACCATGGTCGACCGTATCGTGCCGGCGCCAACCGCCGACGACATCGCTACAGCGCGCAGTTTCGGCCTGGACGACACGGTGCCGGTATCGACCGAACCATTTTCGCAATGGGTGATCGAAGACCGCTTCGCCGCCGGGCGCCCGGCCTGGCAGGATGCGGGCGCGCAACTGGTCACTGACGTCGCGCCGTTCGAGTTGATGAAGCTGCGCCTGCTCAATGGCGCGCACTCATGCATGGCATACCTTGGTTATCTGGCAGGCCACGAGACCATCCACCAGGTCAGCAGCGACCCGCTGTTCGCTGCGATGCTCGAACGGCTGTGGCGCGAACTGTTGCCGACCTTGCCGCCTGCGCTTGCGACCACGCCCGGCCTCAACACCGATGACTACCTGGGCGCCCTGATGCAGCGTTTTCGCAATCCCGCCTTGCGACACCGTACCTGGCAGATCGCCATGGACGGCTCGCAAAAGCTGCCGCAGCGCCTGCTGGAGGCGGCGCGCGAGCGCCTCGCGCGCGACCAGAACGTCGACACCATTGCGCTGGCCGTCGCCGGCTGGATGCGCTATGTGGCCGGCCGCGACGACCTGGGCAAGCGCATTGACGTGCGCGACCCCTTGGCCGCCCAGTGCGCCGCGATCGCATCTGCTGCCAACGGTGACAGTGCTGCGCTCGGCCTGGGTTTGCTGCGACTCACAGCGGTTTTCGGCGACGATTTGCCGCACAACGCGCGCTTCGTCGATGCACTGCTGGGCTGGCTCGCCCGACTCGCCGAGCTCGGCGTGCGCGCCACGCTGGCCCGTGCCGCAGCCGGTGCCGCCGCTTGAAACACGCGTTCCTCCGAGTGGCACGTCGATACACCGCGGATTGACCATGCGTCGCACCCTGCTCCTGCCGCTGATCATCGCCTGCGCCTTGTTCATGGAGAACATGGATTCGACAGTGATCGCCACCTCGCTGCCGGTGATTGCCGAAGACCTCGGCGTCAACCCGATCTCGCTCAAGCTGGCGCTCACCGCCTACCTGGTCTCGCTGGCGGTCTTCATCCCGGTCAGTGGCTGGATGGCCGATCGCTTCGGCTCGCTCACCGTGTTTCGGCTGGCGATTGGCGTCTTCATGCTGGGCTCGCTCACCTGCGGCTTTTCCTCTTCGCTCGGCGGCTTTGTCGCGGCACGCTTTCTGCAGGGCATGGGTGGCGCGATGATGGTGCCGGTGGGGCGCCTGATACTGCTCAAGAGCGTGCCCAAGAACGAACTGGTGCAGGCCATGAGCTACCTGACCATCCCCGCCTTGCTGGGGCCGGTATTCGGTCCACCGCTAGGCGGTTTCATCAGCACCTATTTCCACTGGCGCTGGATTTTTTTCATCAACATTCCGATCGGTATCGTGGGCATCTACCTGGCGACCCGCCACGTCCCGCAGATCACCGAGCCTGACTTGGCGCCGCTGGACGTCGTCGGCTTCGTGCTGTCCGGCTTTGGCCTCTCCGCGCTGACCCTGGGCCTGGCCACCGCCGGCCAGCATCTGCTCTCCAAAGAGATGTCCATCGCTTGTGTAGTGGCCGGCAGCATTTCGCTTGCGCTTTACGTGCGCCATGCGTTCAGAAGCGATCATCCCTTGCTGGATTTTCGCTTTCTCAGGGTGCCGACCTATCGTACGAGCGTGGTGGGCGGCGCGGTGTTTCGCATCGGCGTAGGCGCCATGCCCTTCCTGCTGCCCCTCATGATGCAGCTGGGCCTTGGATATTCAGCCCTGCAGTCAGGCCTTCTCACCTGCACCTCGGCGCTGGCGGCGATGTTCATGAAAACCATGGCGGTGGCGATTCTCAGGCGTTACGGCTTTCGCAAGGTGCTGATCTGGAACGCCGTGATCGCCGCCGGCAGCATCGCCAGCTACGGCCTGTTCACCCAGACCACGCCCTATGCGCTGATGGTCGGCCTGTTGCTCCTGGGCGGATTCTTCCGCTCGCTGCAATTCACCGCGATGAATGCACTGGCCTACGCCGACATCGCGCGCGCCGAAATGAGCCCGGCCTCGAGCCTGGCCAACGTCACGCAGCAACTGGCCCTGAGCCTGGGCGTGACCATCGCCGCCTGGGTGCTGGAAACCAGCGCCGGCCTGCAAAATCATGCCACAGTCAATGCCGCCGATTTCAGCGTCGCCTTCATGGTGGTCGGCGCAATCGCATCGCTGTCGTTCTGGTTCAACCTGCGCCTGGCGCCCAACGCCGGCGCCGAGGTCTCGGGGCGCCGCGACACCTGAAGGCCGCCGCGGCTACCCAAGCTCTCGGCCAACGCGGACCGTGCAGCCGCTGGCCGGGACCAGCGTTCAGCCGTTCACCTTGAGGTACACCGCGTAGAGCGAAGTCGTGCCGCAAATGAACAAGCGGTTGCGCTGCAGGCCACCGAAGCAGAGATTGCCGGTCAACTCGGGAATTCGCACCTTGCCTATCAGGGTGCCGTCAGCGCGGTAGCAGTGCACCCCCTCGGCGCAACTGGTCCACACCCGGCCGTCGCAGTCGACGCGAAAGCCGTCGAACAGGCCTGCATTACTGATGGCGAACACGCTCGATGCGCCCAGCGTGCGGCCGTCGGCGCCGACGGCGAGACGGCGAATGTGGCGTGGCCCGTCGGCATCTTCGGAGGCGCCACTGTCGGCTACGTACAAGTGCTTCTCGTCGCGAGTGAAGGCAAGCCCGTTGGGATGGTGGAAATCGCTCGCCACCCGGGTCAGCGCGCCGTTTGAGGCATCGATGCGGTAAACGTGACACCCGTCCTGTTCGCGCGCCGCACGCGCTCCCTCGTAGTCGGCGATGATGCCGTAGTCGGGATCGGTGAACCAGATCGAGTCGTCCGACTTGACCACCACATCGTTGGGCGAATTCAGGCGCTTGCCGTCGAAGCGCTCGGCCAGCACCGTAAGCGTGCCGTCGTGCTCGGTGCGGGTGACGCGCCGGTTCAGGTGCTCGCAACTGATGAGTCGCCCCTGGCGATCAGTGGTGTTGCCGTTGGCGAAGCCGGAGGGCTCGCGGAACACCGACACCGAACCATCGGTATCGTCATAGCGCAGGATGCGGTTGTTGGGCAGGTCGGACCACAACAGATAGCGCCCGCCGCCGAACCACGCCGGCCCCTCGGCCCAGCGGCAGCCGGTCCACAGCCGCTCGACGCGTGCGTGGCCGACAAAACAGCGCGCGAATTCCGCCTCGATCACTTCGAATCCGCTGCCTTCGATTTCGCCAAAAAACATATCAGTCCTCTCCGTGCCGACGATCGCGTGCGGCACCGTAGCCAAAATCCCACCCTTGCGCTAGACTCTTCCGACGGCAGTCCCGCACCCAGGAGAAAGTGGGCGCCGATACTACAACAAAGCAAGAGTGGCGCACACGCTTCGTCGGGCGCCGCGTAAACCGGAGACAGACGATGGTCAACATCGACCAGTGGCTAGGCAAGTTCGCCCGCAACATGCACATGATCGCCGCGATCTGGCTGTTCCTGCTGGCTTTCCTGATCCTGGCCGACGTCGTCGGACGCGGCGTCTTCAATGCGCCGATCCAGGGCACCGCGGAGTTGGTGTCGAACTCGATCGTCGCCATCGCTTTCCTGCAACTGTCGCATTCGATCCGCATGCGCGGCATGCTGCGCGCCGAGTTCCTTGACGCCTACCTGCCCGCCTGGGTAATGCGCGGCTTCTCGATGCTGGGCTACCTGGTTGCGGTGGCCTTGTTCCTCGCCATCGCCTATGCCTCCTGGGAACCGATGTTGAACGCCTGGGAAATCAAGGAGTACCAGGGCGATGGTGCCCTGCGGGTGCCCACGTATCCGGTACGCACAATCATTGTCGCGATGAGCGTGCTGTCCGCGCTTTCGTATTTGTCACTGTTCGCGCGCGGATTGCGCGGCGACCACGAGGCGGCGCCGGATGCGCAACCTGGAGTCGGCGCTGTCAATGCCGATGGAGCTCGCTGATGGGCTCGACCGCATTCGCCGGGATGATGATCGTCATCCTGATCATGATGATCGCCGTTGGCTTCCACATCAATGTGGCGCTGGCGGTAGCCAGCGTGGTGGGGGTCGGCATCCTCGCTGGGAAAACCAGTGTCGCACTGTCGATCCTCTCCTCGACTTCATACGAGGTACTGCGCGACTACGTGTTCGCGGTGATTCCGATGTTCATCCTGATGGGCGAACTGATCGCGCGCAGCGGTGCGGCCAAAGACCTGTTCGTGGTGGTCAATCGCTTGCTGGTGCGGGTCCCGGGGCGGTTGGCAGTGGCCACCGTGATCGGCAATGCGGTGTTCGCCGCCGTGGTCGGCGTATCGATCGCCTCGGCCGCAACCTTTTCGCGCATCGCGTATCCGCAGAGGGTGGCGCTGCGCTACGACAAGACCGTCGCGCTCGGCTGCATCGCCGGCAGTTCTTCGCTTGGCATGCTGATCCCGCCCTCGGTGCTGATGATCGTCTGGGGGGTGCTGACCGAACTGTCGATCGGCAAGCTGTTCCTCGCCGGCTTCCTGCCGGGGCTGCTGCTGGCGACGCTGTATGCGGCCTACTGCGTCGTGCTGGCGATGTTGAAACCGGAACTGTTCGGCGAGGGCCAGCGCGCGATCGACGGCCTGAAAGCACGCGCCGCGATCGACGAGACGCCGATCGGAGCCGAAGTGATTATCGGCTCCGTAGGCACGGTGCTGCTGATCGTGGTCGTGCTGGGCGGCATCTGGGGCGGCATGTTCACGCCGACCGAGGCCTCGGGCATCGGTGCGCTCATGGCGCTGGCGCTGGCGCTGATCAAGGGGCTCAAGTGGCGCGACGTCGTCGATGCGATTTCGGAGACCGGTCGCACCTCGGCGCCGCTGCTGTTTCTCCTGATCTGCGCGCAGATGTATTCGCGCCTGCTGGCGATGGGCGGCGTGGTCGGCAGCATGCAGGAGTTCATTCTCGGCCTGGGGCTTTCGCCGCTGGCGATCATCGCCGCCATGGTGGTGGTGTGGTTCGTTCTGGGCATGTTCATCGACTCGGTATCGATCATCCTGCTCACGGTGCCGATTTTTTCACCAGTCGCAGCCAAGCTGGGGATCGACCCGATCGCCTTCGCCATCATGGGCATTCTCGCCATCGAAGCCGGCATCCTGACCCCGCCGTTCGGGCTCGCGGTCTACACCGTCAAGGCCTGCGTGCCCGATCGCAACGTCACGCTCAATCAGATATTCCGGGGGGCCGCCCCGTACTGGGTGTTTCTCGTAGTCGAAGTGTTCGTGATTTATTTCTTTCCAGTCATCGCGACTTATCTTCCGTCGCGCCTGTAGGCGCCCGGTTTTTTGTGAGGAGACGAAAATGAAACGTTATATCCGCTCAACCCGTCGATTGGCACCCCATACCCTGTTGATGGCCGGCATGCTGGCCATCGCGGGGAGCGCCACGGCCGAGACTTACAAGCTGCGCATCGGCGCCGGACACCCGGTACAGGGCATCGCGCACGTCACGGCTGTGCAGGATTTCTTCATGCCCGAGGTCAACAAGCGGCTGGAAAAACTCGGGCACAAGGTCGAGTGGACCGCCGCCTGGGGCGGCTCGGTTGCCAAGCTGCCGGAAACGCTCGAGGCCACCAAGTCGGGCCTGCTCGACGTAGGCGTGATCAATTTTCCGTTTCACAGCGCGGCCTTGTTCACCAACAATTTCCCGTTTCATTTTCCGTTTCAGCCATCCGATCACGTGCTTGCCGTCAAGGCGGTACGTGCCACCTATGATGCGGTGCCGTGGCTGACGGAGGTGTTCGAGAAAAAATTCAATCAAAAGCACCTCGGCATCGGCCAGAATGGCGACTACGGTATCGGCGCGCGCTTTGAAATCAAGACCTTCGACGACCTCAAGGGCAAGAAGGTTGGCGCCGCCGGCCCCAACCTCAACTGGTTTCGCAATACCGGCGTGGTCGGTGTGCAATCCAACCTCAACGAGGGTTACAGTGCCCTGCAGTCGGGGGTTTATCAGGGCTTCGTGATTTTCCCGGGGCCGTATTTCGGCTTCAAGCTGCATGAAGTAGGCAAGTACTATTTGAATGCCGAATTGGGCGCGCCCGCGGCGATCGGACTGACCATCAACCTCGATACCTGGAAAAAGCTGCCCAAGCCGGTGCAGGATGTGTTCGTCGCGGTTGGCCGTGAGTACGACGTGGTCAACGCACAGATGCAGCAAAAGGCCGATAGCGAAGGTCTGGAGAAGCTCAAGGCCGCGGGCGTCACCGTGACCAACCTGCCGCCAACGGAGCGCATCAAGTGGGCCAAGGTAATCGACACATTGCCCAACGACATGGCCAAGGACGCCAACAAGCGCGGCGAGCCCGGTACGCAGGTATTTCGCGCCTATATCGCGAGCTTGAAAAAGCTGGGTTACAACTTCCCGGTCGACTACAAGATCGAATAGGCCGCGCCCGGCGAAACGGCAGGCGATGCTCTTGGTGGCACCGCCTGCCAATGTGTACGCTCACCTGCAGGCCCGATGAAACATACCAACTCCCCGATTCTCGACGCCGACCAGGCCATCGCCGCGGCACGCGCGCTGGGCCCCGCGCTGGCGGCACGCGCCGCGCCATGCGAAGCCCTGCGCCGCTGCCCGGACCAAACCATCGCCGATCTTTA
Organism: Burkholderiales bacterium; assembly: GCA_040382235.1. GTDB lineage: Bacteria > Pseudomonadota > Gammaproteobacteria > Burkholderiales > JAEUOS01 > JAEUOS01. The sequence continues at coordinate 37,079 of JBEIFV010000013.1, read as the reverse complement.
TTCCTCCGGCCTGATGCGCATGATGCAGCCGCGCCTGTTCGGCGGCTCCGAACTCGGTGCGGACGTTTTGCTCGAAGTCGTGCTGGAAATGTGCAAGACCTGCGCCTCCACCGCCTGGGTATGGCTCAACCTCGCCACCCACTCGTGGAACATCGGGCAGTTCGAGCTGCGCGCGCAGCACGACGTCTGGGACGCCGATCCCGGAGCGGTCGCCGCCACCGGGCTGGCCTTTCCCTGCGGCAAGGCGATTCCGGTTGATGGCGGCTACCAGGTCAGCGGCAAGTGGCCTTTCGCAAGCGGCGTCGACGCCGCCGCCTGGATGCTGGTGGGCGCAATGGTCGAGCGCGGCGGCGCGACGGAGCGACGCTTCCTGCTGGTGCCGCGGCCCGAATTCACGAGCCTGGACGATTGGCATGCCTACGGCCTGGCCGGCACCGGTAGCCACCACGTTGTCGTCGACAATGCTTTCGTACCCGAGCATCGCACGCTGGCGGCAAACGTGTTCGCCGAGGGGTTCAACGTGCCCGGCGGAAGAGTACACGCGTCGCCCATGTACCGCCTGCCGACCTTTTCCACCTTCGGCTTCGCGCTCGGCATGGTGCCATTGGGCCTGGCCCGTGCAGCTGCGGACGCCATGGTGGTTTCTCTCAAACGTCGCGCCGGCACTTACACCGGCGCCCGCCTGTCCGAACTGGTGCCGCTGCAATTGCGACTGGCCGATACCATGGCCGCGGTCGATTACTTCGAGACCCAGTTTCGCGCCGATCTCGGACAGATGCTCGCGCAGACCGCCAGTGGCATGGCGTCCCCGGTGCCGGACAAACTGCGCTGGAAACGCAACCTCGCCTATGGCGTGCGCCTGGCCAGGCAGGCGATGGACAACGTGATGTCGATGAGCGGTGCGGGAGGGCTGGCGACCGACAGCCCGCTGCAGCGCCAGTATCGTGACTTGAGCGCCGCCGCCTCGCATATCGCGCTGACCTGGGACGTGCAGGCGCCGATGTATGGACAGAATGTACTGGGCCTTCCGACACCGCCCGGCTTTCTGGTCTGATCAGGGAGCCGGGGGAAGATTCGCGCAGAAGGGTCGCTGTCAACTCCGGCCCGAAAGTGCATGCCCGGTGGTCGCAGTCGCGGCTGATCTGCCCGCTTGCCGGGCTTCGGCTAGACTCGGCGCTCGTACTGATTCGGTAACGCCACGACAACGGGCTCGAATAGTCGTCGCGACCACCGCTCACACTGCGGTCGCCGTGCTGGCGCTGCTGCGGATTCAATGCCCCATCAACGAATGAACCCTCAAGCCTTCACCCTCTTGCCAGACCCAGGCACGCTCACGCCGCTGGCGGTGATTTCCCGCTTCACGCCGCACGACAGCACCTTGATGTCGTTCTTGCGAACCCGCGTCCAGGCGCTGCCTGACAAGGAACTTCTCGTTTTCCAGGGCCGCTCGTATACCTATTCCGCTGTGCTGCGCGAAACGCTCGCCACCGCAGATGCGTTGGCCGCGCGCGGCATCGGCCGCGGCGATCGCGTGGGTGTCATGTCACCCAACCACCCAAGCACGATATTCACCTTTTTCGCGCTCGCCCATCTGGGTGCGATCATGGTTTCGGTCAACGCCGACTACGGTGTCGCCGAAGTGCGTTACGTGTTCACCCACGCTGGTGTGCGCGGCGTGATCGCCGCGCCCGAAGCGCTCGCTGTCGCAAAGCGTGCGTGCGCCGACATGGCTACCGCGCCATGGTTCGCGCTCAACCAGGCGGGCGCAGGCGCAGCGCCACTGCTCGGCGAAACGCCGCCTGCAAGCACCGGTGCCGCCACGCCGCCAGCGCCTGCCGGCGATCCGGACCTCACCTGCATCCTGGTCTACACCTCCGGCACCACCGGCTTTCCCAAGGGGGTGATGCACAGCCAGAAGAACGTGGTGGTGGCCGGCGAAGGCTTCGTGCAACGCATGCACCTGCAGCCGGACGAGCGGCTCCTTTGCGTACTGCCGATGTTTCACATCAACGCGATCTTCTATTCCCTGGCCGGCTCGATCGCCGCCGGCGCCACCCTGATCCTCGAACCACGCTTCTCCGCTTCGACCTTCTGGAAAGTGGCGTACGAGAACGGCGCCACCGAAGTCAATACCATCGCCGCGGCCAGCGGCATCCTGATGCGCCGGCCGCGCAGCGAATACATGCCTGGTCACAAGTTGCGCAAGATGTTCGGCGCGCCCTTCGATGCCGAGACATATCGCGTGTTTCGCGAAGAATTCAACATGCCGCACGTGATCGAAGGCTTCGGCATGTCGGAAATTCCGGGCGCGCTCAACAACCCGTTCGCGGCTGAGCGCCGGGTCGGCTCGATGGGCAAGCCCAGCCTGCATCCGAACCCCGCGTTCAAGTTGACCGAGCTGAAAATCGTCGACGACGACGGCAAGGATGTGCCCGACGGCAGCATCGGCGAACTGGCGGTCAAGACCCCGATCATCATGCGCGGCTACTTCAACGATCCGGAGCAGACCAGGAACGCCTTTCGCGACGGCTGGTTCATGAGTGGCGACCTCGCCTGGCGCGATGCGGACGGCTACTACTGGTTCGTGGCGCGCAAGAAAGACATCATCCGAAAGCGCGGCGAGAACATTTCCGGCGCCGAACTCGACCGCGTCATCGGCAATCACCCGGCGGTGCTTGAAGCGGCCGCCATTCCCGTACCGTCCGACCTGGGCGAGGACGAGATTCTCACCGCCGTAGTGCTGCGCGAAGGCATGCAGGCGAGCGCACAGGAAATCGCCGACTGGTGCCGCGAGCGCTTGGCAGCCATCAAGGTACCGCGCTATGTGTGCTTTGTTGACGCGCTGCCGCATACGCCGACCCATCGCGTGGAGAAGTTCAAGATGCGCCAGGACAAGAGCCTCTTGGCGCGCGCGGTCGATCTGCAAGCAGCTTAAACTCGCGCCAGTTCCGGTTGCTGTGATTCGCGCGGAAGCGGGAATTCAGCCGTCGTTCCACGAATCCCCCGGGTCCCTGCCTGCGCGGGGACGACTATTGCAAAGAGACAACGCCATGATCCCACGCACGCTTTTCAATTCCGACCACGAAACCTTTCGCGACTCCGTGCGCCGCTTCATGGCCGAAGAAGTCATGCCGCACGAAGACCGCTGGCAGGAGCAGGGCTATGTCGATCGCGACGTCTGGCTGAAAGCCGGCGACAACGGCTTTCTGTGCGTGAGCATGCCTGAAGAATATGGCGGCGCCGCCGCCGACCGCCTCTACAGCGTGGTGTTGATGGAAGAGCAGGCTTTCGCCAACAGCTCATCGATCGGCTTCGGGCTGCATTCGGAGATCGTTGCGCCCTACCTCAACCGCTATGGCAACACCGCGCTCAAGCAGAAATACCTGCCGAAGATGGCTAAAGGTGAACTGATCGGCGCGATCGCCATGAGCGAGCCCGGGGCCGGCTCCGACCTGCAGTCGATCAAGACCACCGCCGTGCGCCAGGGCGACAAGTACATCGTCAACGGCCAGAAAACCTTCATCACCAACGGCTGGAACTGCGACCTGGTGATCGTGGTCGCCAAGACCGACCCCGACAAGGGCGCCAAGGGCACCAGCCTCGTCATTGTCGATACCAGCATGCCCGGCTTCACCAAGGGCAAGCGATTGAAGAAAATGGGCTTGAAGGGCCAGGACACCTCCGAGCTCTTTTTCGATAATGTCGAAGTGCCGGCCGGGAACCTGCTGGGCGAGGAGAACAACGGCTTCATCTACCTGATGCAGGAGTTGCCCTGGGAACGCATGCAGATCGCCATCGGCGCAATGGCCAAGACCGAGGCTGCGATCAAGTGGACCATCGATTACGTCAACAACCGCAAGGCCTTCGGCACCCCGGTATCGAGCTTCCAGAACACCCGCTTCACGCTGGCCGAAGTGGCCACCCAGTGCTCGGTCGGACGCGTGTTCGTCGATCGCTGCATGGAACTGCTTTTGGAAAACAAGCTCGACACCGCGACTGCCAGCATGGCCAAGCTGTACGCCACCGATATCGAGAACCGCATCATTGACGAATGCCTGCAGCTGCACGGCGGCTACGGCTTCATGATGGAGTACCCGATCGCCAAGGCCTATGTCGATGCGCGCGTGCAGCGCATCTACGGCGGCACCAACGAGATCATGAAAGAAGTGATTTCGCGTTCGATGGGGTTGAACAAGGCCTGATAAGCCACGTGCGGACAGCCCATGTCATCGGACCAGCCGGAAAAGCGCATCTTGATCATCGCCGGCCCGAACGGTGCCGGCAAGACCACGTTTGCGCGTGCGTTTCTACCGCACGAAGCTTCCTGCCCGGTGTTTGTCAATGCGGACCTTATCGCCGCCGGGATCGCGCCATTTGATCCCGCGGCAGCCGCGACAAGGGCGGCGCGCTTGATGCTTCAGGAAATCCGCCGAAATGTGAAAGCCGGTGAGACGTTTGCTTTCGAAACCACCCTGGCAGGACGAGGGTACGCGCGGATGATTCCGCAATGGCGCAAGGCCGGCTATCACGTGAAGGTGATATTTCTTTCGCTTAAATCTCCGGAACATGCGATCGCACGGGTCGCGCTGCGGGTCAAGCAAGGCGGCCACGACATACCGGAAGACGTCATTCGGCGCCGCTTCGACGCAGGGTTTACCAATTTCCGGAATGTCTATGCGCAACTGGTCGATGCATGGGTTTTGTACGACAATTCGGATTCACAGTTCGTCATGCTCGAATGGAGCGAATCCCGATGAATACACGCAGTATTGGCATGCCGTCCGACAAGGATTTGCGCGCGTCCGCCGATGCCTTGCGTCGTGCCGCGCTACAGGCGCGTGAACTGGCAAGGCAAACCGGGACCGGAATTGCAGTCGACTCCCAGGGCGCGGTCGTGGTCATGTCACCGGCCGAGCTCGATCAGCGTGACGCCAACAATGCGGCTTCCGCCACCAAATAGCGTCCCGCGAGAAAAGCGGACGTGCGGACTCAACCAACGATACGACTTGCATAAAAACCCCCAAATGTCACCGCGCGCCATTCGCTTGACCGTACCTGTGTGGTGGGCCAGATCGTCGGCGCCGCGGACCTTGCGGTTTCGATGCGCGTGACGGTAGACGACTACGGCCTCTATGTACCCAGCGTGATGGACGTGGCCATCGCGCGGCGTGCGGGCATCATGCCGGTCGGCTTCATCGGCACGGTGGCCGACGTCAAGGATCCCGAGGCCTTACGCGCGCGGCCTGGTGACGGAATTCGAGAAGGAAGTCGGAAGCGAGCGCGCCGCCTTCACATACGGGGGCCGCATGGTCGACCTGCCAGTGGCAGACCTGGCACTCTCGCACAATGCCACCATCGAAGCGCACGGAAAATCCTGATTCAGCATTACGGCTACGTCATGTGGGCGCCCCGGCTCTTCTGATATCACGATATCTTTCTCGACCAGGGAGATGGCATGGCCCAAATTTTTGTTCGAAATCTCGATCCGGATGCGAAGGCGCGGCTCAAGAAGCGCGCCGCGCTCCATGGGCGCAGCATGGAAGAAGAAGTACGCCAGATACTTCTCAACGCCACCAAGGAACCCGCTCGTCCGGCGCTCAAGCTTGGCTCCCGCATCGCCGAGCTCTTCGCCGGCATCGGTCTTGACGAAGACATTCCGACGGTGCGCGGCGGTCGCCCGTGCACTGCCACATTTGGCAAATGATCATCCTGGACACCGAAGTTATCCCAGCGCTGATGCGCGCGACGCCGGAAGCCATCGTGGTTGACTGGCTCGACAGCCGACCGGCGCAGGATCGGGCGCCCTGGCGACATGCGCGACACACGGATCGCATGCATCGCACTGGCACACAGGGCCGCAATTGCCACCCCCAACACCCGGCACTTCGGCGGATTGAGCGTGCCTGTCATCAACCCCTGGCAACATACCGCCTGATGCGGACCTGCCATTCCGAACGGATACATCCATGACCCAGCCACTGCCGCAATACGAGATCTACGCCCTGCGCTACGCCACCATGGCGCGCAAGCGCCAGGAGGCCTTCATGGCCTTCGACCCGCATGACGGGCCCTACCCGATCGACTACTTCGTGTGGATCATTCGCGGCGCCGGGCGCACCATCATGGTCGACACCGGTTTTTCGAAGGAAGCCTCGGTACGCCGCAACCGGCAGTTCCTGTGCTCGCCGATCGACGCCATCGCCAAACTCGGCATCGCCGCGGGCGACATCAAGGACGTGATCGTCACCCACCTGCACTACGACCATGCCGGCAACGTGCACCTGCTGCCCAACGCGCGCCTGCACCTGCAGGAAAAGGAATTGCAGTACGCCACCGGCAAGTACATGAAGTACGACGTGATGCGCCATGCCTATGACGTGGACGACGTGGTGCACATCGTGCGTGGCGTGTACGACCAGCGGGTCGATTTCTACGAAGGCGACGCCGATTTCGCGCCCGGCATCCAGCTGGTGTACGTCGGCGGGCACACCGCAGGCCTGCAGGGCGTGCGGGTGCACACGGAGCGTGGCTGGGTGGTGCTGGCCTCGGATGCGGCGCACTATTACGCCAACCTGCACAAGGAATCGCCCTTCCCCATCATCTTCCATGTAGGCGACATGCTGGAGGGCTTTCGCAAGCTGATGAAGCTGGCCGACACGCCCGACCACCTGGTGCCCGGCCACGACCCGCTGGTGCGTGCGCGTTACCCGGCGTGGAAGGATGGCGACAACGAGATCGTGATGCTGCACAAGGCACCGCTGACGCCGCTGGCTATCCACAACTTGTAGCCGCTGCCGCTCTGAATCGCGCAAGAAGACGAATCCGCATTTTCCAGAAAGAGTCGCATGCATGTAATCATCATCGGCGCCGGCATCGGCGGCCTGACCCTGGGCCTGATGCTGCACAAGGCCGGCATTCCGTTCCGCATCCATGAAGCAGCACCCGCGATCAAGCCGATCGGCGTGGGCATCACGATGCTGCCACACGCCAATCAGGTACTCGGTGCGCTCGGCGTGGTCGACGAGATGAAGAGCACCGGCGTGATCGCACAGGAGAGTTGCTTCTACACCCGCCACGGACAACTGGTGCACAAGGAAGCGGTCGGCACCTTCGCCGGCTACGAATGGCCGCAGATCCAGATTCATCGCGGCGACCTGCAGCAGATTCTTTACCGCGCGCTGCTCGAGCGGGCCGGCGCCGCCGCAGTGGTCACCGGCCATCGCTGCGTGGGTGTCGACGAAGACGCCACTGCGGCGACCGCCCGCTTTGTCGACGCCGGCAGCGGCGCCGCATTGCCGCCGGTGCGCGGGGCCGCGGTCATCGCCGCCGACGGCATTCATTCGGCGGTGCGCAGGCAGTTTTATCCGGACGAAGGCGCGCCGATCTACTCGGGTGTCAACATGTGGCGCGGCGTCACCGTCGCCCGGCCCTACCTGACCGGCCACAGCTACATGCGCGGCGGCTGGCTGACCCACGGCAAGATGGTGATCTACCCGATCCGCAACCATGCCGACGGCACCCAGTTGATCAACTGGGTGGCCGAGATCGAAACCCCGCGCCATGACCGGCAGGACTGGAACAAGGTCGGCCGCCTGGAAGACTTCATCGGCGCGTTCGAAGACTGGCATTTCGACTTTCTCGATGTGCCGGCCTTGATTCGCGGCGCCGCCGAGATTCTCGAGTATCCAATGGTCGACCGCGACCCGTTGCCGCGCTGGAGCATGGGCCGCATCACGCTCCTGGGCGATGCGGCACACCCGATGTATCCGCGCGGCTCCAACGGCGCGGGCCAGTCCATCCTCGACGCGCGCGCGCTCGCCGACTGCCTTGTCGCCGACCCTGATGTCGCGGCGGCGCTCAAGACCTACGAAGCGGCGCGCCTGCCGGCCACCGCCGCGGTGGTGCGCACCAACCGCAGGGCGCCGCCCGACGTGATCCTGCGCGAGGTGTATGAACGCAGCGGCGACAAGCCGTTCGCCGACATCAACGACATCATCAGTCCGGAAGAGATTGCGACGATGATGAATTCCTACAAGCAGGTGGCGGGCTACGACCGCGCCACGCTGGAAGCACGCCGCTGATCACGGCAGCACGAAAATCGCGCGGCAAAGCTACCGCGACCTTGGCTGCAACGGAAGACTTCGGAAAACGCTGAATAAGTCCCTGGCATGCGGGCTGTGGAACCGAAGTTCTCTTGAATTCAATCGGTTGCAGAAGCGGCTTTCTCAACCTACGGATTTATTCTGTGTTTCCTCAGGCCACTTGCGCGTCGAACCCCCGCAACGCCAACGCCACCACGCGCGGCACGGGCTTGGCGCCCGATTCGTAGTAGGCCACTGCCCGCCGTGACAAACCCAGACAGTGCGCCGCTTCAGTCAGCGATATCCCGTGCGCCGCGCGCCATGCGGCGAAGTCGACCGCTTCGGCTTGAGTTTCCTGCTCCCGCGCCAGGCGCCAGACCGCGTCCGCGCCAATTTCAATCTCGCGACCCTCGGGTCCACCCCACGATAGGCAATGACCCCACTCGCCCGGCTTGACGGCGCCGAACCGCGCTTGCCTGCGTGCAGGCGCAAGCGTGGCATGCGGCTTGAGTGCATCACCCACGTCAACCTGGTCGATCCGTCCGGTGGACCAGAACACTTCAACTTGATACTGCTTCAGCGCGCGCGCCGATTTGATAGTGGGCAATTTCATGGATTGAGTTCCCAAAAGTGCGGGCGTGAAGAAGTATGGTGCATGCCATGCACCATTACAAGGGCTCGGCCGGCAACGTCATGATCGACGACATCATCGATGCCGGCACGCTCGCGGCCATAATGGCTTCTCAATAGCAAGCTGGCCGGTTTCGACCGCGCCTTCCTGGAAACACGCCGCTGATCGCGGCACGGAGAATACCCATGGCCGAGCAACCAGTCCTGATCGACACCGACACGCGCGGAGTGCTGCGCGTCACCCTCAACCGCCCCGCGCTCAACAATGCCTACAACGGCGCCATGCTCGACGGTCTCATCGCCGGCTGCGCCGCGGTGCGCGCGGGCAATGACACCCGCGTGGTGGTGCTGGCCGGCAACGGCCGCCACTTCCAGGCCGGCGCTGATCTTGGCTGGCTGGATTCGGTGCGCGCGCAGGGATCGCAAGCCAACCTCGATGCCTCCGAGCGCACCGCGCGGGCCATGTGGGACCTGAACACCCTGCAGGTGCCCACGGTGGCCCTGATCCAGGGCGGCTGCTTTGGCGGCGGCACCGGCATCGCCGCTTCATGCGACGTGGTGATCGCTGCCGACAACGCCATGTTCGCCATCGCCGAAACCCGCTGGGGTATGGCGGTCACCATCATCTTTCCGCAACTGGCCGATGCCATCGGCGTGCGCCACCTGCGCCGCTACGCGCAAACCGGTGAGCGCTTCGGGGCGGAAGAAGCCAGGCGCATCGGTCTCGTGCATGAGGTGGTGCCGCTGGCGGAACTGGAAGCCGCCGGCGCGAGAGTAGTGGATGCGTTGCTGCGCAACGCGCCGCGCGCCAATGCCGTCACCAAGGCCGGCGTATTGCGCCAGGCCTGGTCGGAAGTGCATCGCAGCCACTTCACCGCCATCGTCGCCGAACATGCGGCGGCAAGGCAGTCGGCGGAAGCAGCCGAGGGGCTGGCCTCGTTTCACGGGAAGCGCGACGCCGCCTGGTATCGCAAGGCATAGCGGTCAACCGTGGCGACAGCGCCGCGTTATTGGTAGACATGGCGCAACTGCGCCATCGAACCACCACCAGGGAGATGCGCCATGCGTACCACCACAGCAATCGTGTTCGCCACCGTTCTGGGCCTTGTTTCAAGCGCATTCGCCGCCACGCCGACGGACACCGCCGCGCGCGAAGCGAGAATGAGCGAAGCCCTGAAGAACCACCGCACAGCCACGGCCGGTGCCACAGGTCAGGTAAAGGCCGGCAAGGCAACGGTCAGCAACAAGCATCAGGCTGCGAAAAAGCGCCCTGCCAAAAAGCACGCAAGCGCAGTCAAGGGCAACGCGCCTGCGGTCAAGGCAACGCCCGCAAGCACCAGGTAGACCGCTTGCATCCACCTGACGCCCGCGATCGCGGGCGTCAGGTGGATGAACAGATCAGGTCCGACGCCTTCTCCGCGATCGCCACCACCGCCGCATTGGTGTTGCCGGACACCACCGCCGGCATGATCGAGGCATCGACCACGCGCAACCCAACGACCCCGCGCACCCGTAACTGTTCATCGACCACAGAGCGTGCGTCCGTGCCCATGCGGCAGGTGGAGGTAGGGTGGTACACCGTCTCGCCGGTGGCACGGCAGAAGTCCAGCCACTCATCGTCCGTATTCACATCCTTGCCCGGCGTGCGTTCCTCGGCCACGTAGCGGTTGAAGGGCGCGGTGTTGACCAGCTTGCGCAACTTCTTCAACCCATCGACCAAGGTGCGGCGGTCGGTCTCGCTGTCGAGGTAGTTGTACTGGATGGCCGGTGCCGCCGACGGATCCGCCGACTTGATGCGCACATGCCCGCGCGACTCCACGCGCAACTGCGACACCGAGCAGGTGAAACCGGAGAAGGGGTCGAGAATGCCGCCGCGCTTGGCCACCGAGAAATTGATGAAGTAGAACTGCGCGTCCGGGCGGGTGAGTTCCGGCCGGGTCTTGGTGAACGCCGCGGCATAGCCCGCGCTCACCGTGAGCGGCCCGCGCTTTTGCAGGAAATACTGCAGCCCGATCCTGGCCTGGCGCCAGATGCTCATCATGTCATCGTTCAAGGTGATGGGCTGCGTGCAGCGCCAGAAAGTGCGCACATAGAAATGGTCCTGCATGCACTCGCCCACATCGGGCGATTCATGCACCACCGGAATCCCGTGCGCCTGCAGCAACGCGCCCGGGCCCACGCCGGAGAGTTGCAGCAATTGCGGCGAGTTGAACGCGCCGCCGGCAAGGATCACCTCACGCGCTTGCGCCGTCTTGAGCACGCCGCCCTGGCGGTACTCCACACCGGTGGCGCGCTTGCCTTCGAACAGCACCTTGGTGGCGAGCGCCTCCACCTCCACCTTGAGGTTGGACCGACTCTCGGCCGGGCGCAGGTAACCCACCGCGGTGGAAATGCGTTTGCCGTTGCGCGTGTTGGCCTGAAAGTAACCGGCGCCTTCCTGCGAGGCGCCGTTGAAGTCGTCATTCCTCGGAATGCCGTTGGCCACTGCTGCCTCGATGAAGGCGTCGCACATCTCGTGGCGGTCCGGCAGGTCGGACACGGCGAAAGGCCCGCCCACGCCGTGGTACCGGCTGGCGCCACGACTCTGGTCCTCCGCCTTGATGAAGTAGGGCAGCATGCCGTCGAAGTTCCAGCCCGGCACGCCCCAGTCGTCGTAATCCTGCTTCTGGCCGCGGATGTACACCAGGCCGTTGATCGAGGAAGAACCGCCCAGCACCTTGCCGCGCGGCGTGAAGATGCGGCGGTTGTGGCAGGTGGGCTCGGGCTCCGATTCGTAGCTCCAGTTGACGCTCTTGTCGGCGAACAGCTTGCCGTAGCCCAGTGGAATGTGGATCCACCGATTCGTATCGCGCGGGCCGGCTTCCAGCAGCAAGACGTTGCGCTTGCCGTCGGCGGTGAGGCGGTTGGCCAGCACACAGCCGGCGGAACCGGCGCCGACGATGATGGTGTCGTAGTTCATGAAGGTGGGGTCTCGATGGGCGCCGTGGGCGGCGCGTGCCTTTCGTGTGCAACGGTCCGGAGTCTACCCCCGGCGCGCGCTTGCGCACTTGTCCTGCGAATCTCACACCCCGCAGGCGGCAATATGACGATTTCAATCCGGCAAGGAACCCTCTTCTCCGCCCAGTGCGCCTTCGTAGTCCCGGCCTCCGTAAAAAATGCCGAGCACGGTCACGATCGCGGCCACGTCATCCACTTCGAAAGCGATCACAGCGCGGTGCTTGTAGCTCGTGATCCGCAATCCGGGACGAACGTCATCCCGCCGATTGCCTCGATGGGGCGCGGAAGACAGGCTCTCGCAGTACGTGACGATGGCCTCGGTGTAGCGGAGCGCCGTGACAGGCGAACCGTGCACTGCGATGTAGTCGTACAAATCGGCAAGGTCGTCTGCCGCCTCCGGGGCGAAAGTGACCGCGCGGGTCTTCACGCCTTCAAGGCGGCTTTTCGATGCGCCTCGGCGAGGCGAGCGCGAACCTTTGACGCCGGGACCGCCCGCGAGCGATCCTTCCTGATCGCGTCATAGGCCGCGGCCACTTCCGTTTGCAGCCATGCGTCGACTGCCTGGTCGCGCGCAAGCAGGACGCGCAATCCATCACGAAGAACTTCGCTCTCCGTCGCGTACTCGCCGGACGTCACCTTGGCGCGAACCGTTTCGGCCATTTCGTTGGGAAGGGTGATGCTGAACTGCTGGGTCGTGCGCATGCGGCCTCTCCGCGAAAACCGTAGGATTAAATCATACACTTCTGCGCCCCCAGCCACCACTCTCACGCCCTCATCTTTTCCACCTCGCACCAACTCGCCCTTAACGGAATCGACCCCGACACCGGATCATCGCGCGAGGTATCGATCACCTGGTTGAGGTTCGCCGCCAGCGGATGCTCGCGGTCGTAAGGCGTTCCCGCAGCCCCCTCGATCCACCACCCATGCTGGGCGCACACCGTGCCCTCGGCCAGGTCGCGCGAAACACGCGCGCGCGCCACGGCGCTGCCGGACCCCGTGCGGATGCGAATCCAGTCGCCGTTGGCGATGCCGCGTGCGCGCGCCGTTTCCGGCGCGATCTCGGCTTGCGGGTCGGGCATCAGCTTGCGCAACGACTCGAGGTTGCGGTGCTGGCTGTGGCAAAACGCCAGCACCTTGGCAGCGCCCAAGCGTAGCGGGTAGCCGGGCGGCGGCGCGGGCAGATCGGCAGCTTCCAGCAAAGGTAACGGCGCGATGCCGTGCTTGAACAGGGTCTCGGCGTAGATCTCGACGCGGCGGGTGGGGGTTGCGAAGCCCTTGGGCACGCCGTCGACCAGTTTGGTGTAGGCCTTGAGCGCCACCTCCCCCGGCAGTTCGACCCCCTCCGGATGCCGACGCAGTTTCTCCACCGACAGGCCGGCGGGCGCGAGCACGGCGTCGTGGCCGGTGTCGGCGCTGCCGTTGAAGAACTGGGCTTGCATGCCTAGACGCTCGGCCAGGCCCAACACGATGTCGGTATCGCTGCGCGCCTGGCCTTGCGGTGCGATCACGGCCTGGCGCAGTTGCACGCGCTTCAAGGACGCGAGGCTGGTGTCGAAGCCGGCGCGCAGGCCTTCGCGTTCCCACGAGGTGGCCGCCGGCAGCAGGATGTCGGCATAGGCGGCTGTCGGGTTCTCGAAAAAGTCCGCATGCACATGGAATTCCAGGTGTTCGAGCGCCTGGCGTGCCAGGGCGGTGTCGGGCTGCGAGGCCAGCAGGTTGGTGCCGAAAGAGACCAGCATGCGCACCGGGTAGGGGTCGCCTTGCAGCACCGCCCGGTAGACGTCGCGCGCGGTGACCCAGCCGTTGAGGCCGGGGCCGAGCGGGCGCGCTTTCAAGCCCAAGGCCTTGGCGCGCTGCGCGGCGGGCATCAGGTCGGCGCCGGAAATGTCGCTGAAGGTCGCGGCGCCGCCCGGCACGTTGCCGCCCTGCGCGCCGACGCTGCCGGTGAGGGAATACAAAAGCGTGAGGGCGCGGTCGGTTTGCGTAGCGGTGACGCTCTGGCCGATGCCGTTCCAGGCGAAGTAGGCCACCGACTTGGCGCCGCCGATGAGGGCGGCGGCCTGGCGCAAGGCGATTTCATCAACGCCGGTGTGCCCGGCCACCCGCTCCGGTGGCCATTCGGCGGCGGCGGTCGCATAGAGCTCGAATGCGGTGTGGCACGCCACTTCGCCAGAGAGCGTGCGCAGGTGTGCGGCGCCGGTGAGTGCGATATCCGCCGGGTCGGCCAGCCACGTGCCGCGTGCGGCGTCGTAGGGTACGAGGCGGTCGGCGTCGCCCAATGCATACAACACCTGGTCACTGCCACCGGCCTCGACATCGCTTTGGCGCAGGAAGCGGCCGGTGTCGGTACGCACCAGCAGCGGCGCATTGGTCCACTCGCGCATGAAGGCGGTGTTGAAGGTACCGGCTTCCATCATCAGGTGGGCTATTCCCAGCGCCAGCGCCTGGTCGGTGCCGGGTCGCACCTGCAGCCAGCAGTCCGCCTGCTTGGCAAACGCGGTCGGGCGCGGGTCCACCACCACCATGCGCGCGCCGCGCTTCACGGCGCCCTGGATTTCCGCCACCCGCGCCAGCCAGGTTACAGCCGGATTGTTGCCCCACAGGAGAATGCAGTCGGTATGCGCGAAATCCGGCGTGCCGATGTCGTGGCCAAAGGTAAAACGGGTGGCATGGTCCTTGTGCCAATTGCAGATTTCGGTGGCGTAGATGGTGTTGGGGCTGCCATAAGCGCGGATCAGGCGCTCGATCCACGCTATCGAATCCTGCAGGTGCGAGCCCGACGGCGTGGTCACCGAAAACGCCACTTGTTCGGCGCCGTGCTGCGCCTTGATGCCGGCCATGCGCTGCGCGATTTCATCCAGCGCCGCGTCCCACGAGATGGGTTGCCAGTCGGGATCGGCGGCGCCCTTGGGTGCGGTGCGCCTGAGAGGCGTGGTGAGCCGGTCCGGGTGGTACACCAGTTCCGGCGCGGCGCGGCCCTTGGGGCAGAGCTTGGCGCCGGTGGGGTGGGTGGGGTCGGGCTCGATGCCAAGGAGCCTGCCGTCTTGCACCACGGCGACGCAACCGCAGCGTGAGCGGCACTGGGTGCAAAAAGAGGCGATGCGTTCCTGGGGGTGTGGTTCCTGGGTCATCCGATTGGGCGCTGGCGACGCGTTCACCGCCGGGATGGTGGTGCCGCTGCTGCATCTTACAGACCCTGGTGGGCCGCGGCACATTTCGCGAAAGTGTCGAGCCGGCCACCGCCTGTTTGGTGGCCTGCGCGCCCGCTCCCGCCGGCGACGCGACTATTTCGCCTGGGTGGTGATGCGCAGGCGCTGCATGCCCTCGAATACGGGGCGCACCTTGCCAACATAGCGCTCGCTCTTTTCGGGAATCGTCGAGTGATACGCGCCAACCGCCGCCCAGGTGTCGCCGAACACCTTCATCTTGCGCTTGAGCAACAGCGCGGCCACATGGCTGGAAAGGCACACATCATGCAGGTCTTCGGGGCCGATGCCTGCCTGCGCCAGTTCGGGCAGGTGGATCGAATTGATCTGGAACAGGCCGCGATCCACGCTGCCGTTCAGATTGACATTCACCGCATGAGGCCGCACCTTCGATTCAACGATGGCGATGGCGCGCAGCACGTCGGGATGGGTGCCGAAGGTGGCAGCGGCCTTTTCGATGCAATCAGCCGCGGCGCTGCCTGACAGCGCGAGCAGCATTATTCCGGCAAGCGTTGAATTCTTCATGGCGACATTATTGGCAATGACCAGCGCAAGCGGTGCGATGAGTTGCAGGCCATGCCGGCCGATAATCGGGCCATTGCGCGCGCAGGCGCGCGGGGCGAATCCTGGTGCAGATCGCCATGAAGGGGCTTGACAAGCCCCTGGAATGCGGAATCTCGAACCAAGATCCCTATCAATTCGGCGTGCTGCAAAAGGGACCTTCTTCACCTGCGGACTTGTTCTCTGCTCCCCTATCGGGGATCGGCCATGGCCTCAAGCACGCTGCGCTCGCTGTCGGCGGTGAAACCGCCGATCGCGGCGGTCTTCCAGGCCGGGCGCGCGGTCAGGCGCCGCCACCAGTCGGCCACCAGCGGACGCAGGCGACCCGGGCGCTCCTCCTCGAAGCGCACCACATAGGGCGAAACGTTGATGTCCGCCAGGGTGAACCGCGCGCCAAAAATCCACGGGCCGCCGCTCTTTTGCAGATAGCGCTCGACCTGCACCGTCATGTCTTCAAGGATGTCGAGCGCGGCGTCGATCTCGGCTTGCGTGAAGGGTTTCCTCGCCATGCGCGTCCACAGGTCGCGTCGCTCCTGGCTCGGTATGGCCGCCAGCCTGCGCTGCAGTTCCTCATCCGACCATTTCTCGGCCATCGGACGCATCATTTGCGTCCAGTTCGGCTTTTGCACCGCCGGCAGGCACACGTCGTCGATGTATTTGGACCAGCGCCGCAGCTCATGCCGCTCGAACGGGTCGTCCGGCATCAGCGCCGGCTCTGGATGCGCCTCGTCAAGATACTCGTTGATCAGGTTGCTTTCGATCAACGGACGGCCGTTCACCACCAGGCAGGGCACGATGCCTGAAGGGTTCAGGCGCTTGTACCAGTCGCTGTGATGCTGGAAGCGATTGAGGTCGAGCACCAGTCCCTTGAAGGCCAGGCCTTTCTCGGCCATCGTAAGGCGCACCTTGCGCGAGGCGCTGGAATTCCATGCGTGATACAGGACAAACTCGACATCAGGTTTGCTGCCCATTAATTTTCCTCATGATTTTCTCTTTATGCCGCCACAGCGAAACATACCTTGGCCCGCCCCTGGGCGGTCCGGACGAAACACGCACGCTGTCGACCTGGTCAACGCATGATATTATTATTCCGTAACATCGGAATAATTACTAGCATTAGGTCGGCAATGAACGCAAACAGCATTTTCGCGCAGGTCAACCTGGCCGAGGCCGCCTACCTGTCGGGTCTCTCACGGCGCGATATCGATCGCGTCATCGACGAACGCATCGTTCCGGATGCCATGATCGCCGGCGGCCGCGTGCGCATGATTACCACCGCCGCGTGCGCTCTGGCGCGCTTCTACTTTGAAACCGCCGCGACCCTCACCGCCAGCATGCGGCGGCGCATCGTGACCGACATGAGCGAGCGCCTGCTGGCGCAGCGCGCCGCCACTGCGGGCAAGCGCATCGACCCCGATCGCCTGACCTTTGACGAAGGCGTGATCCACGTCGAATTCGCCGGCTTCTTGCGCACTGTGATCGATGCGCGCAAGCGGCTCGCAGGGGCGGAGAAATTGATCGTCAGTGATGACGATATTCTGGGCGGGGAGCCGGTGTTCAAGGGCACGCGCGTACCTGTGCGCCAGGTCGCCGCCGCGCTGACGGCGGGCGCGAGCGGGCAGCAGGTGTGCGAGGCCTACCCCGCCATCAGCCAGGCCATGCTGGCTGCCGCGCCCGCGTGGGCGCGCGCGCACCCTGCGCGCGGGCGGCCGCCGGGCGTGGCAAGCGCGATCGCCGGCGCAAAACTCAAGAGCAGGCGCGTGGTCAAGCGGCGCGCATGAAGTTTCTGATCGACGAGTGCCTGTCGCCGGCACTCGTGCAGCTTGCCATCGAGCGCAGCCACGACGCATCGTCGCACGTGGCCTGGCTCGGCAAGTCGGGCTGGAAAGACTGGGAATTGATCGATTTCGTCGTCGCCTACGACTGGACCTTCGTTACACGCAATGCGCGCGACTTTCGCGGGGAGCGCGGCTTGCACGGCAAACAGGCGGTGCATGCCGGCCTGGTGTGCCTGAACGCCGTGGGCGCGCTGGACCTGGCCCTGCAGTCCGAGATGTTTGAACTCGCGCTCGATGAATTGGCGGGCGAGGTCGACCTGATCAATCAGGCGCTTGAAATCAGCTTTCTGGGAAACGGCAGATTCGAGATTTCGCGCTACGACTTGCCCGCCCCGTGACGGCGCGACGCGTTACTCAATCACCTCTTCAGCACTGATCAAAAGCCCCTGCGGAATGGTGAGCCCCAGCGTTTTGGCAGTGCCGCGGTTGATCACCAGATCGAATTTCACCGGCTGTTCGATCGGCAGGTCGCCGGGTTTGGCACCCTTGAGTATGCGGTCCACATAGGTTGCGGCGCGCCGGGAACTTTCGGCGAGGCTCGACCCATAGCTCAAGAGGCAGCCGGCGGCGGCGAAGTCGCGGTCGGCGGTGATGGTCGGCAGGCGATGCTCGATGGCCAGCGCGGCGATCTGGCTTCTGTGTTGCTGGTACAGCGGGTTGAGCAACACTATAAGCGCACCCGCGCCCTGCTTGCGCATCAGAGCAAACGCAAGCTCGATCTCCGGCGCGCTCTTCGCTTCCACCGGCAGGATGGTCACGCCGAGTTGCCGCGCGCCGGCCCGGACACTTTCAAGCCCTGCCGCGCTCTGCGGGTTGGCAGGATTGATAAGCACCGCCACGCGTGACACCTTGGGCACCATGGCGCGCAAGATTTCAAGCCGCTTCGCGCCGAGGTAGCCGGTCACAATCGAAAGCCCGGTGATATTGCCGGCGGGCCGCGCGAGGCTCTTGACCAGGCCCCTGCCAACCGGGTCGCTGACGCTGGCCATGACGATCGGAATGGTGGTGGTGGCCTTTTGCAGCGCCAGCGGCGCATCGGTTCCGCCCGCCACCAGCACATCGACCTTCATGCGCTCTCGACCGGCTGGTCGCGCCGCTGATCGTCGCCTACGGCACCCTGGAAACGCCGGAGTTCCAGCGCCAGTCGCGCGACTTCGCCGCCGCCGTCAAGGCCGCGGGAAAACCGGTGCAATTGCTGGTCGCCGATGGCTACAACCACTTCGAGATTCCCGAGACGCTGGCCAATCCCTATGGACTTTTGGGACGCGCGGTGCTGGCGCAGATGAAGCTCGGACCGGCTTGACGGCCGTCACGGGCCGCGCGACGCACTCCAACGGGCGTCATGAGCCAACGCGCCTCTGACTGGAGCCCTTGCGGACAGATTGCGTGATACCGATCCCGACAACGCACTTGCTTCCGACACGAGGCGTTGGAGCAGTTGACATCACATCCCGTGCGGACCATACTTCCCGGCTTGAAAGCCACACTCCTGGTCCGCAGCCGCATCACGTACGGTGAAGAACTGTTTGCCGAGATTGTCGTTTGGCAGGTCCCGCGCGCCCTGGCCGGATCGGCACATGCATACAAGTACCGCCTTGCGTTTGTAGCGCATGGGGAATGCGTACTGCGCTACGACAATGAAACCGGCAAGGGTGACCATCGCCACACGCTCGGCTCGGAAGCTCGGTATCGCTGTTCAACGCTGGACAAGCTGTTCGCGGACTTCGAACACGACATTGGGAGGATCATGAATGAAGACCGTAACTCTTGAGGTGCGCGCACCCGCGATGGCCATGGCTGACGCGCTGGCCGCCGCGAAATCCGGAAAACCGCAGAAAAGTGCGCGCATCAGCTTTGCGACACCGGAGCTGCTGTGGCGCGTCCTGAGCGCAAAACGCTGGGAGCTGCTCAAGGCGCTATGTGGCGCCGGCCCGGTGTCGATACGCGAAGCTGCCCGTCGTGTCGGACGGGATGTCAAGGCGGTGCATGCCGACGTCACCGCCCTCCTTCTTGCCGGCGTGCTCGACAAAACCGACTCGGGCCGGATCGAGTTTCCGTACGAAGCGGTGAAAGTGGAGTTCCTGCTTGAAGCCGCGTAATTACTGACTTCTCGGCGACGACCGCCACTGAGCGACGCGCACCCGGTTGGCTTGCGGGCCAATCCTGAGGTGTGCGGTGAACCGTTACCATCGACCATGACCTGCCGCTCGCTCTTAACCATTCTCGCCCTAGCCGCGCTATGCGCGGCCGGCGCCGCACCGGCCCAACCCTATCCCAACCGGCCGCTGCGCCTGGTGATTCCGTTTCCACCCGGCGGCGCCACCGACATCATCGGCCGCATCCTCGCGCAAAAGCTGGGCCCCGCGCTGGGCCAGAACATGCTGGTGGAAAACAAACCCGGTGCCGGCGGCGCGATCGGCTCCGACATCGTCGCCAAGTCCGCGCCCGACGGCTACACCATCCTGATCGGCACCTCCAGCACCCACTCGGTGGGGCCGGCCCTGGGCGTCAAGCTGCCTTACGACGCGGTGCGCGACTTCGCGCCCGTGGTTCACCTGTCCGACGCGCCGCGCGTGCTGGTGGTTTCATCCACGCTGCCGTTCAAGAGCTTGTCGGAGTTGATCGCCGCAGCCAGGGCCCGGCCCGGCGCCTACAACTACAGTTCTTCGGGCGTCGGCACCACGGTGCAACTATCGGCCGAGGCGTTCAAGCTGGCGGCGAAGATCGACCTTACGCACATACCCTACAAAGGCACGGCGCTGGCGTTCACCGATCTGGCCACCGGCCAGGTCGCGCTGATGTTCGACAGCATCGTCTCGGTGCAACCGAGCCTCAAATCCGGCAAGGTGCGCGCGCTGGGCGTGACTTCCGCCAGGCGTAGCCCCCTGATGCCGGACGTACCCACCATGGTCGAAGCCGGCGTGCCCGGCCTGATCGACGAAACCTATTTCGGCCTGTAGGCCCCGGCCGGCACGCCCGCGGCGGTGATCGCGAAGCTCAATGCCGAGGCCAACAGGATCCTGCAGGGCGCGGAGATGAAGGAACAATTGGCGCAGCAGGGCGCGCTGCCGGTCGGCGGCACGGCGCAGGAGTTCGCCAGCCGCAACGCCTGCGAAACGGTCAAGTGGAGCCGCGTAGTCCGGGAGGCGGGGATCCGGCCGGAGTAGCGCGCATGGCCGATCGCACCGGCGAACGACAATACCTGCCGCGCGCGGTAACGGCCGGGTAAGTCGGTGAGATTGATAAATCTGCAACATTTTGCGGTTATATATTGATATTTCTTCAAAATAATGATGGAATATCAATATGGATCGCGCTCTCATGCCGCTGGTCGCCCACGACCTGCGCAAACGGATGGTGCTCGTCACCGGGCCGCGTCAGGTTGGCAAGACTACCCTGGCACGCAGCCTGGACCCGCTGTTCAAGCGCCCGATCTACCTCAACTATGATGCGGTTGCCGACCGCGAGCGCATCCGCCGCGCCGACTGGGCTGCTGGGCACGACTACGTGGTGCTCGACGAAATCCATGCCATGGCCGGATGGAAGGCTTACCTCAAGGGCGTGGTCGACACCAAGCCCGCGTCGCAGGCACTGCTGGTCACCGGCAGCGCGCGCCTGGACACTTTTCGGCAGGCCGGCGAGTCGCTGGCCGGACGCTATCACCGCTGGCGTTTGCATCCATTCTCGGTGCGTGAACTCCGCACGCAAGCAGCGATCGCGACGAACGAGGCTCTCGACGCCTTGCTGCGATTTGGCGGCTTCCCGGAAGCGCTGTTCGAAGCCACCGACGCCGGGCGCAAACGCTGGCAGAACCAGTACTTCACCGACCTGGTGCGCGAAGACGTTTTGGAGTTCAGCCGCATTCACGAGGTGCGCGCCATGCGCAACCTGGTGGAGCTGCTGCGCGGCCGCACCGGCAGCCCGTTGTCGTTTGAATCTCTCGGGCGCGACCTGTCGATCGCACCCAACACGGTGCGCAGCTACATCGATATTCTGGAGGCGCTGCACATCGTGTTTCTGGTGCGACCGTACCACCGCAACATCGCGCGGGCGCAGGCCAAGGCGCCCAAGCTCTACTTTCATGACTGGGCCTATGTTCATGGCGCCAGCCCGACGGATGAACAACCCGGCGCGCAATTCGAAAACCTGGTGGCCACACATCTTCTCAAGCACGTGTGCTTCATGGCCGACAGCGTCGGCGAAGAACTGTCGCTCAATTACATGCGCACCGCCAGCGGCAAGGAAATCGATTTCGTCTTGACTGACGCCGCGGGCGAGGCCACGCATTTCATTGAAACGAAATGGTCGGACACCAGGGTTTCGTTCGCGTTGAAGCAGATGGCGCAAACCCACCGCCAAGCGCAGGCCATTTTGCTGGTGCGACAAACGCCGCACGCATTTGACACCGACGGTGTCGGCGTGCGGCCGGCGGCGCAATGGCTGGCTGAGCTGGCTGCGTGATGCGCTCGTGTTTGAATTGCAGCCGCATGATCGAATTTTGCTTGCGTTAGCGTAGGCCCGAACACCGCTTCCGAACTGGAGAACGCACGAGATCACTTTTCACCAGCCACATGATTGCCGCGCTACTGCTTTGCATACTGCCAGTACCCAGCGTCTTTAGCGCACCTCTAGAACCGGTGCTGACCCTGGCGGCCAAGGAAAAAGCGCCCTTGCTCGACACCCTCAAGGATCTGGTGTCGATCGAATCGGGCAGCGGCGACATCGAAGGCCTCGACCGCATCGCCAACCTGATCGCCACTCGCCTCGCGGCACTCGGCGGGCGGGTCGAGCAGATTGAAGCCGGTGCCGACACTTACCGCATGTTCGACACGCCCAAGCAGCTCGGCAGAATGGTGCTGGCACGCTTCCCCGGCAGCGGGGGCAAGAAGATCCTGCTGATCGCGCACATGGACACCGTGTACCTGCGCGGCATGCTCGCACAGCAGCCGTTTCGCATCGACGGCAACCGTGCCTATGGCCTGGGCATCTCCGACGACAAGCACGGCATCGCGGTGATCCTGCACAGCCTGGCGATTCTCGGGCAGATGAATTTTCGCGACTATGGCGAACTGACGGTGTTGATCAACGGCGACGAGGAAATCAGTTCGCCCGGCTCGCGCGCCATGCTGACCTGGCTGGGCGCGCAAGCGGATGCGGTGCTGTCGTTCGAATCGTCCCCGGTGGCTTCGGACCGGCTGGAGCTGGTCACCGCCGGCATCGGCGCGTTCTTCCTCAAGGTCGAGGGCCGCGCCTCGCACGCCGGCGCCGCACCCGAGCAGGGCCGCAACGCACTGTACGAGCTATCGCACCAGATCATGCAGACGCGCGACCTGTCGGACCCGGCAAGCGGGTTGAAGATGAACTGGACCGTCGCCGCAGCCGGCGCCAATCGCAACGTCATTCCCGCAACCGCATCAGCCGCGGCCGATGTGCGCGTGATGCGCGTGGCCGACTACGACGGCATCGAGCAAAAGGTGCGCGAGCGGGTGAAGAACCAGTTGATTCCCGATACCAAGGTCACGCTGGAATTCGAGCGCCGCCGGCCGCCGCTGGAAATGCGGCCGCCGTCACTGGCCCTGGCCCGCCACGCGCAGACCATCTATGCCGAAATCGGCAAGGAACTGGCGATCAGCACGGTGGCCATGGGTGGCGGCACCGATGCCGCCTTCGCCGGGCTCAAGGCCAGCGGCCCGGTGATCGAGCGTCTCGGCCTGCGCGGCTTCGGCTCGCATTCGAACAATGCCGAGTACATCGACATCGAATCGATCGAACCACGCCTGTATCTGGCGACGCGCCTGATCATGGATATCGCGCGCGGCAAGTAATTCGCGCCGGATGAATTTCTTCGAAAGCCGCGTATCCGGCTGACGAAAATGAACATCGCGAGGCATTTACCGCTGGCGGTACCTCAGGAAAAGTCAATCAGGCCGGTGCCAACTCAAGCTTGATGCGACGCCCCAGCGCCGCTGCGGCACTCGCCAGAGTGGTCAAGGTCAGGCTGGTGTCTTTTGCGTCCAGCAATCGATTGAGCGAAGCGCGACTGGTCCGCATTTTCTTCGCCATCGCCGTCTTGGTAAGTTTTTGAGCGGCCATCTCCTGCTCGATCTGCCAGGCGATCACTCGCTTGACCGCGACTGCCGTCACCTCTTCGAGCATGCCCTCGTCGGCGAGGAACTCGTCAAAGTCACTGCCCATATTTCGCTTTTTCATTTGCGCCTCTTCAGCTGTTTCCGCCGAGCCATCGCCAAATCCAGTTCCGGTTTCGGAGGCTTTTGTTCCTTCCTGATAAATCCATGCAGCAATACCATGGTGTCGCCGTCAAGCACAAACAATACGCGCGCGATGCGAGTACTCAAGCGCGTGCGAACTTCCCAGATCCCGCTTCCCAGATGAGCCACCAAAGGCATTCCCAGGGGCCAACCGAACTGAACTGTCTTCACATCTTCACATCTTCACCGATAGTCTTGCGCTCGATGACAGGCAGACTCTTCAGCCAGTCACGCAATGGTTCAACACCGGCATCGGACCGAAAAAAACGCACCGTCAGCGTGGGCGCACCGATTTTTCTTCCCATGCACTATTGTATTAATTTTGGTACAACTCACGTGCAAGCTACGTTGCCGTGCGTGTTCCCGGGCGAATAGCGCACCTCGCCGTCAATCTCGATATTGAATTGTCCGGATCGACCACCAAGAAGAAAATCAAATCGGCAATCCCGGGCTCCCGCAGGACGGCGCTCTACCGACGATCTTTCACTCGATCACATGGCCCGCCTGCAGCAACACCGAGTGCGGGAACTTGAGCCCGAGTGCCTGCGCGGTTTTCAGGTTCACCGCCAATTCGAACCTGGTGGGCTGCTCGATCGGCAGGTCGCCCGGCTTCGCGCCCTTGAGTATCTTGTCGACATAGGCCGCGGCGCGGCGGAAATTGTCGGCATGCGAGGGGCCGTAGGACATCATTCCGCCGGCCTCGACAGCCTGCCGATTGGTGAACATCACCGGCACTCTGGCCTGCATCATGCGATCCACGATCGCCTGCTGGTTGCGGTTGGAGAACCGACCATCCGCCACCATGTAGGCCTGCGCGCGCAGTGCGGTACCGCGCTCGAAGGCGCTGGCGACATCCGCGGCCTGCCGCCGCTCCATGCGCGTCACACGCACGCGCAGGTGCGCAGCACCGCTCTCGATTTCCGTGACCTGGGCAATGCTGCCGACATCCGCGGGGTCGAACAACACGACCGCATGCGCAAGTTTTGGCAGTACCTCCTTGAGCAGTTGCAGCCGTTTGGCGCCGAGGTCGTAGGCCAGATCGGTCAAGCCGGTGGCGTTGCCGCCCGGGCGACGCAGGCTGGCGGCGATGCCGATGCCCACCGGATCCTTGCCGATCGCAAACACCACCGGGATGCTGGCGCCGGCCTGCGTGAAAAGGCCGACGGCCTGCTCCGCACCGGTGACGACCAATTCGGGCCGGGTCGCCATCAGTTCGGCGGCCAGCGCCGGCGCGGCCTGCGGCACACCGTTGCCGTAGCGTGCCTCGATCAGGTAGTCGCGCCCCTCGACCCAGCCCAGTGCGGCCAGGCCGCTGCGCAACGCGGCCAGCCACGCGGCGCTGCCCTGGGCGCTGGTGAGGACGAAAAACCCGATGCGCCGCACGCGTTTTTCCGCTTGCGCCAGTGCCGGCCGGGCGGGCGCCACAAGGGCAATGAGGGTGATCAGGAACTGCCGGCGTCGAAGGTGTTTCCTTGCCTGACTCTATAGGCTTTTCAAGACCCGTGCACCCGAATCGCCGCCTGCGCTCAATGCAATCGCCGGCGCGCGGGCGCTCCCGGCTTGCGGACCGCGGCGGCGGCGGGCACGCCACAACGCAACGATCATTCGATCACCTGGTCGGCGCGAAGCGAAAGGGAGCGTGGAATCACAAGCCCCTGTGTCACGGAAGGGGTGACGCGCGAATGATCGCCTTGACCCATCCTGACTGAGGTCGAAAATTCAGTCGTCCGTCCGCTACCGACGGACCGGAAAATCAATCCGCCGCTGCCCGCGCGACGCTGCGCGAAACACACCTATCTGAATGACCGCTTCGCGCTCGCCTGCCGTCCGATGGTGCCGTTTGAGTCGCCTGGCCGGTTTCAGCCAGGAAGCTGCCGTTAATGTCTATCGCAGGCCACTCCGATCTGCCAGCGGGTCGCCGCGAGGACCGGTCTTTGGGAAGATTGGCTTCGCTGCCTGGAAGCAGCCGCCCAATACTTCAACTGAATCCAAGTGTTAGGCGAGCTGGCCCAAAGAGTGCAGGTCAGCGAGCAGAATCGAGTTGCAGGCGCCGCATGGGTGACTCGAAGTTGACGGCCTACGGCGCCGAATCAGGCCCATGGGTCGACGACTGCAAGCCCGGAGAAACTGAAATGCGCCACATTGCGCGTCGCAACGGCGTAGCCGAATTCCAGCGCAATGGCCGCGATCATGAGGTCCACCGACGGACGGTTGCTACCTGCGAGTTGAGCAGCGCGAATGGCGGCCCCTTCGTTGAAGGGCAGCACATGACCCGCGTAGGCGATGCGAAGCGCGTTGAACCAAGTGCGCAGGATCGGTCCCTGCGGCGAACTCTTTGCCTCCTCCATCAGTGTGCCGCGTTCGATCTCCATGATCGTCAACGTCGTTAGATAGAAGGCACTCGCCGGGTGAGCCTGCGACCAGGCGCAGACCTTGGGATCCTGGTTGTGCGGCTTCTTCCGCAGCTCCGAGATGACGTTAGTGTCGAGGACGATCATGCGGACTCAAAACTCGACGTCACGGAATTCGATATCCATGCGCTGAATCTCGACGACGTCGTCGGGGAGTTCGGGGAGTCGCTGCATCAGTGCGAATAGCGAAGGCGCCTTGCCTTGCAAGCGGTGGTACTCGTCAATGTTGAGCATCACGAAAGCGGGATGGCCGCGGTCAGTGATCAGAACCGGACCTGTGAGCGCAGCGGCCTTGGCTGCGGCGACGTCTCGGGTGAAGTCTCGGCTGGAGAAGATTCTGGTGCTCATGAGGACCTCCACGGTGCATGGACTTGCGATGTTTGTATGCTATAACATTGTTGCATGAGCCGCAAGCGGTCGGGCGACACGAGCGCTCGGTCGGAGAATGACTATCAGTTCACCTTTCGGACCGAACGCCGAACAGCCGACGTTTGCCTGCATCCGCTCAGGGTCGGGTCCCGCCCGCATCCCGCCGGATCGCGAACACTGAATTGACCGTCCGCTCAATGCAAACAAGTCGACCCTGGTGATTCAAGAGGCCTGTGCCGCTTGGATGGCGAACATCCGCAACCAGTTTTCCATGCGTGAGCTCTTGCGAATCATCTGGTCCGTGCGGCGCTCTGGTTTCATATCCAGACGCATCGGCGATGCAGGCGACCCGGCCCGGCGCACTTCGCGCGAGCGGGCCGTTGATACTGCCGAACGCAATCGCGCTACGCCGGCTGCATGCCCTGGCGACCACTGAGCGCCGCGGCGAGCGCATTGAGCAGCGCCGCGCCGTCGCCGCGCCAGGCGCTGCCGTGCATGCAGGCCAGCGTCGTCGGCCGTTCGGCTGCCAGGCGTGCGAGCACGCCCTGCGTGTGCGGCGCGTGAGCGAAGTAGTCCATCTGGCTGCGAAACGCCTCGCTCGGCCCGAGGATGTCCGCTTCCGTGACCGCTGTTTCACCTGCACCCGGTTGGGTGAACAGGTCGCCGCAGAAGAGGGTGCGCGACTGCGTATCCATCATCAGGCCACACTCCCAGCCGTGCGGCATGTGCGGGGTATCGAACCAGCGCATGGTGTGCTTGCCCAATACCAGCATTTCGCCGTCGGCCAGCGCCCGCGCCGGCCGATCGGCCACATCGTTGACCGAAACCATCGCGGCAATCTGGCCGCACAGCGGGACGGCCTGCGGCGCCACCGCGAGAAACTCGTTCATCGACCCGCACTCGTCGGCCTCGAAATGCGACAACCCGACGAAACGCAGGCGCTCGACCGGCATCACCCGCGCGATCGCCTCGCGCACCAGGGGAAACATCCTGCGCGGCCCGGTATGGAACAGCAGGGGCTCGTCGTCCTTGACCAGATACTGGTTGAAGTTGAATTGCCCGGGGCCGCCCGGCAAGGTCACGGGCGTATTGATGCGGTAAATGTCCGGTGCGATTTCGACGATGTTGGTTCCCGACTGCGGATTGGTGATCATTCGTGCCTCCTGGTTAAATGAAAATGGTATGGTCTGCGTGGCTGCGGCGGCCGCCCGCATCGACCGTGTTGCGGCGAAGGTGGCAAGCATTGAGCCGACCGCTTTGCACCGCATCAATCAGGGTGCTCGGTATACGACTCAACCCTGACACGCCTCGCGAACCCGAATAGCAGTGCCGCAACCGGCGGCGTGACCGCATCGTCCAAGCACGAAGCCACCGGTACAAGCGCAAGTTGCCGCAATGGCAACAAGAATAGCGATTTTCCGTTCTTGCGTTCCCGGCTTAGGATCGGCAGGCCAATTCGAATTTGAAGCGCCGCAAGCCTGCGTATTCCCGTGTGCGCTGATCCGCCCCGCCCTCCCGATCTGATGCTAGATTCTCAACCCGCTCTTGCTTGCCACCAGGCACTCGCCCCCTGGCTTTCCCTAGTGCGGATGGGGATATTGAACCCTTTTCAAGGAGGACCGATGAAGCCTCGTCGCAAACTGGTGATCGCGCTTGCCGCAAGTGCGTTCGCTGCACCGTTCACCGCGTTCGCGCAATCCAGACCGGCGCCGGTCGTGATTGCGTGGCTGAGTCTGGCGTCACGCGATTCCGGCAGTCGCAACATAGCCGCGTTCAGGGAAGGACTCGCGGCGCTCGGCTTGAAAGAGGGTTCGCAATTCGTGATCGAAGAGCGCTGGGCGAATGGCCAGTATGAGCAGCTGGCGCCCCTGGCCGCGGAACTGGCCGCGAAGAATCCGGCGATCTTCGTGGCCGGGCCCTCGCAGCCGGTGGCCGCCGCCGCCAAGGCCGCGCCGCGCACGCCGATCGTCCACGCCACCGGCAGCGATCCGGTCGCGGCAGGTTTCGCGGCAAGCCTTGCCCGGCCTGGTGGCATGATCACCGGGCTTTCCAATCTCGCGACCGATATCACCGAAAAGCATCTGGAGCTGTTGCTTGCTTTCGTGCCCAAGGTCAGGCGCGTCGGCTTCCTGACCGACGCGCGCAACGTCAATCTCGCCCTGCTGATGAAGGGCGCGGAGCGCTCGGTCGCGCAACGCGCCATCGAGGCGCGTTTTGCCGAAGCCGCGCGCCCGGACGAGATCGAACCGGCGATGGCGCACCTGGCCAAGGAAGGGGTGCAGGCGCTGGTGGTGTTCGCCAGCCCGCTGTTCAGCAGCGAGCGGCGGCGCATCGTGACGCTGGCGCTGGCACGTCGCTGGCCGATGATCGGGCCGCAACGCGAATTCGCCGACGCCGGCGCGCTACTCAGTTACGGCGCCGACTTGGCGGCGAATTACCGCCGCGCCGCCATTTTCGTGGACAAGATATTGAAGGGCGCGAAGCCGGGCGACCTGCCGATGGAGCAACCGACCACGCTCGACCTGGTGGTCAACACCACCACCGCCAAAGCGCTGGGCCTTGCCATCCCGCACACAATCGAGATCATGGCAACCAGGGTGATCGAGTAACAAGCTGGATGCCTGCGGCGCGCCATCGCGACAGACGGGCCGCTCCAACGTGCGAACGATCCAGCCGCTGTCAGTTCCCCCGCGACCAGGCGGCACTCATTCGATCACGCGGTCGGCACGCGCGAGCAGCGCCTGTGGAAACTTCAGGCCGAGCGCGGTGGCGCTTGTATTTGGCCGGGTCAAATACGATCAGCACACAATAATGTAGCTACCATAATTACTCGCATCAAGCCTCTCGGTTGCCTGCAACGGGCATGCTGCCGGTCTGGTGGCCACATTCGAGGGACCCGGCCGCAATCAAGCTGAAAACGGCGGTCGGTGGCCAACTCGATCTTCGTGCGCACCGAACGGGTGATCGGGTAGACAGGCCAACGGTTGCTGTATCCAGGGTCGAATGCGCTGCGCCTCAAATGGTTTACATTCGCGACCGGCTGCGCTCCCGCTTTCTGTTCGCCGCTGAAACGCACCCGGCATATGCGACCACCTGTAGGCAGGACCGGCATTCCCGAAGATCGGACATTCAGATGAAAAGCCCAATTCGCGCAATCCTGACAGCACTGCTCGTGTCAATGCTGGCGCAAGCGTCCATTGCGCAAGACACCTGGCCGGCACGCTCGATTCGCCTGATCATCGGCTTTCCGCCAGGAGGGGCCGTCGACGCACTGGCGCGCGCCCTGGTGCCGGCGATGGGCAAGGCGCTGGGGCAGCAACTGATCGTGGAGAACCGCCCGGGCGCCGGGCAGTCGCTGGCCGCCGAAATGCTGGCCAAGTCCGAGGCGGATGGCTACAGCATAGGCCTCGTCGATTCCGGCCCGCTGACGGTGTCGCCGCATTTGAAGGCGATGAACTTTGACCCCTACAAATCGTTCACGCCGATCGCCAGCGTAGCCAAACTGCCGCTGATCCTGGTGGCCTCCAACGCCAGCGGCATCGCCAGTCTGCAGGACCTGATCCGGGTGGCACAAGGCAAGCCAGGTTCGTTGAGCTACGCCAGCGTGGGACCGGCCAGCATGCACAACCTGACAGGCGAGTACTTGAAGAGCATCCTGAAGCTCGACATCCTGCACGTGCCGTACCGCGGCGCCGCGCTGGCGGCGCCGGACGTGATCGCCGGGCGGGTTGCGCTGATGTTCTCCGGGGTATCGAGCGGCGCGGTGTTCGTCCGCGACAAGCGGGTCACGCCGATCGGTGTCACCTCACTCAAGCGTTCGCCGGCCTTGCCGGGTGTGCCGACCTTGGCCGAGCAGGGCGTGCCGGGCTTCGATTCGCAGGGCTGGGTGGGATTGTTCGGCCCGGCCGGCGTGCCGCCCGGCATCGTGGCCAAGCTCAATGCGGCGCTGCGCGAAGCGCTGAAGGACCCTGCCCTGATCCAGCAGGAAGTGGTGCGCGGCGGCAATGAGATGCTTGGCGGCACGGCCGAGGAATTGAACACGCTGATCGCAAGCGACGACGCGCGCTGGGGCAAGATCATCAAGGAGCAGGGCATCCGGTCTGAATGACTGCGCCCGGATAGCCGCTACCGGGGGCCGGCATGCGCCACGCCTGGCGTACTGCACTGCATGCTGTTGGCGTTCAAGACCGGCCAACCGACACGCCAGGACGCACTTCGGATGAGCTCCCGCCCATTTCTTGATCAACCCATCGATAGCGGCCAGCACCATGCGTTGGCACGCATCCGGCAAGCGTGCTATCCACAGATTCTGGGGATAACTCTGGGGATCAAAACCCCGGATTCCTGATCCTGCATCGCACCAAGCCGCAGAAGCCGTGTTTCCACGCTACGTCACACTTCGTCAAGTCTTGCCGATCTCCACACCGGCCGCGCGCTCCACCAACTGCGCGATGGTGGTGAAGTCGTGCTCACCGCCAATCTCCTCGAACACGCGCCGCCACAGGTCGCGCACGGCGCCGGCCACCGGCATCGGCACCGCGCTCGCGTTCGCCTCTTCAAGGCACAGCCGCACATCCTTGTACATCATGCCGTTGGTGAAGCCGAAGTCGAAGCTGCGCGGCAAGATCGACTTGGGGAACTTGTCCTGCGAGGCGGTGTTGCGCCCGCTGCCGGCGTTGATCACCTCGATCATGATCGAGGGATCGAGCCCGGCCTTGACGCCGAACACCACCGCCTCGGAGGTCGCCGCCATCGCAGTGGCCGAAAGCAGATTGTTGGCAAGCTTCATGGTCTGGCCCATGCCGGCGCGCTCGCCGATGAAGAACACGCGCCCGATGCGCGAGAGCATCGGTTCGAGTTCGGCAAAGAGCGTGCGCGGGCACGCCACCATCACAGCCAGCGTGCCCTTGACCGCACCGGCCACGCCGCCGCTGACCGGTGAGTCCACTCCGGCGATGCCCCTGGCCGCCAGCGCCGCCGCGATCTCGCGCGCAGCGGTGGCGCCGGTGGTCGACAGATCGAGCACGGTTTTGACTTTGCTCCCGGACGCCACGCCATCGGCGCCGAGCGCCACCGCGCGCACGGTCGCCGGGTCAGGCAGGCTCAGGAGCACCGTCGCGGCAGCATGGCCCACCGCCGCCGGCGACGCCGCCGCATGCGCGCCCCTGGCCACCAGCAGATCGACGCTTTCGCGGCGCACGTCGTAGACAGTGAGTTCATACCCGGCGTCGATCAGGCGCGACGCCATCGGCACGCCCATCTTGCCCAAACCGATGAATCCGATGTTCTTGTCCATTGTCTGCTCCGCGAAGTCGATGAGGGTTGCAATGTACATCCGCTGCGGCGTTGGCGCGAGCCTCCCGCCGATTGGCCGCGCTACTTCGCGGACGTCTCCACCACGATGTTCGAGAAGTAAACGACGCTTGACGCCCCGGTCTGATCGGTATCGCAAAACAGCGCCACCTCGACTATGCGCGCGCAGGTCGACGCGCTCGTCGTGCCAGCGGCCGACGTTGGCCTGCCCGCCGCGCGCGGTGTAATGCGGGAGGTCCTGCGCGCCCCAGAAGGTCTTGAGGTATTTCCAGTCACCGGTGGCAAGTTTGCTGTTGCCCCAGATGATCTCCAGCGCATGCAACCGCCTTGCCGTCCAGCGGCGATTCAACCCGGCACTTCGGGAACCAGGCCCGCTACCTCGGCCTCGGTCGGAAACCCGCGCGTCTGCGCGCGCGAATAGCGCACCGCGCCGTCGACCTCGATATCGAACTGCCCCGAGCGCCCCAGGCGCAACTCGACGCCGGCCCCGCCCAGTTCAACAAGAATGTCTCTCACACGGAGAGCATGCGGCTTGTAGCCTCAGCCGCCGCAGTAATGAATGACGATTTTCATCAGGTTCGGCTTCGAAATTGGTCGCGCAACCATCTCGCGACAAAAATCCATCATAGCGCAGCGCATCCCGCGCGCGCCGCTGGTTGCCGATTCAAGGAATGATCGCGCCGGGCCACACGCGAAGGGTGTGCCCGGCGGTGCCAAGCCATACCGCCGCAAACACGTTTGGCCTCACAATCGCAGGTCGCTGCCGCAAATGGAACACATGCACCCCCGCAAGCGCCGCCGGCGCACAGAAAGACGCTCTTGGTCAGGCTGCAATTCTCCATCGAACTGAACTACGACATCGCCCCGCCCGGCTGCGACTTCATATTCAGCATCCACGCCGCGCAAACCCCGCACCAGATGGTGGTGAGCGAAGTTCTGCACATCAGCCAGCCGCTGCAAAGGAACCTCTACACCGACCCTGTGACCCACACCCGCTACCTGCGGCTCAAGGCGTTTGGCGGCCCGCTATCGGTGCACTATGCCGCCACCGTCGACCTGCATCACTACACGGCACCGCCGGATCAATTGGGCGAGGTGGCGGTGGCGAACCTGCCGGGGTAGGTGCTGCCCTATGTATATCCGAGCCGCTATTGCCAGTCAGACCGCCTGCATCGCCTGGCGGTGCGCGAATTCGGCCATTTGTGGCAGGGCTACAGCCGTGTGCAGGCGATTCGCGCCTGGGTCGCCAATCACGTGACCTACCGCGCCAACACCTCGACCGGCAACACCACGGCGGTCGACACCCTGGTGGAGCAGACCGGCGTGTGCCGCGACTTCGCACACCTGATGATCGCCCTGTGCCGCGCGCTCAACATTCCGGCGCGCTTTGCCAGCGGCATCGACTACGGCGCCAATCCCGGCGTCGGGCCGACCGACTTCCACGCCTATGTAGAGGTCTACCTGGGTGATCGCTGGTACATCTTCGATCCGTCCGGAGTGGCCATTCCGATGGGCCTGGTGAGCTTCGGCACCGGCCGCGACGCCGCCGACGCGGCCTTCGCCACCATGTTCGGCGGCGTCAACGGCGCGGCGCCGCTGATCCGCATCGAGGCCATTCCCGATGCGCACGGCGTGCTGGTGATGCCGCAACACGTGCCCTATGCGCTCTCGACCGACGGCCAGCTGGAGCGTTACTGAAAGCATGCAGCGGCGATTGCCGGGGCGCAAACCAACAAGCGCCGTGCTGGCGCCGGCCGCGGCCGGCCGGCCCGGGGGCACCCCTCTGTGTTGCCGGCCAGTGCTAGTCGGCGCCTGACCAATACTTCCGCAAGGGTGGGCGGCGGGCGCCGGCCGACCGCAGCAACGCAAGGCATGCAGGGAGTTCACAATTGAAGGGCTTCGAAGAACTCGCGGAGCAGCTTTCGATGACAGAGCTGATGCGGCTCCAGGATGCGCTGTCGCGCGCCATCGTGCGGCGCTTCGAAAAGCACATGGCGCTGGCATTTTCCGACATCGCCGATTCCACCGCCTACTTCTCCTCTTTCGGCGACGAAGCCGGTCGCAAGCTGCAGCAGCGCCACTACGACCTGGTTGCCGCCGCCATTGCGGCTGAAGGCGGACGCGTGGTCGACACCGCCGGCGACGGCGTGTTCATGTGCTTCGATCAGGTCACCGCGGCGGTGCGCGCGATGGTGGCGCTCAAGCGCGCGATCCTGCGCGACAACGATGCCCGCAATGCCGCGCATCGGCTCAACGTGCGCATCGGCGTGCACGCCGGCCCGGTGCTCAGCGACGGTACGCTGGTATCGGGCGAAGTGGTGAATTTCTGCAACCGCGTGGCCAGTTCCGCCGACCGAGAAGAACTTCGCCTGACGCCGGCGGCGCACGCCGAGCTGGGCGACGCAGCGCTGCGCCGGCGCTGCCAGCCGGTGCGCGGCGTCGCTCTCAAGGGCGTTGCGGCACCGCAGGACCTGTTCAGCCTGGAGTGGCTCGATCCCGCGCGCTTTCCAACCCTGGTCGGGTTCGAGGACGGCAGCGTGCAGCGCCTGCCGGCGCGCGACGTGATCCGCTTCGGCCGCCTGCGCGAAGACAACGGCGTCGCCGCCAACGACATCGTCATCACCCTGGAAGACCCTGAATTGCTGATTCGCGTCAGTCGCTGGCATTTCGAACTGCATCGCAAGGCCGACGGCTACCTGCTGCGCTCGATCAGCGCGGGCGGCAGCACCGCACTCAACGGGCGCACCCTGGTGCCGGGCGAGATGGTGCCGCTGCGGCCGGGCGCGGAAGTATGCCTTTCCGGCACGGTGACGCTCAAGTTCGTTTCGGAGGATTTTTCGCAGGAAACCACGCACCTGCCGGGCTGAGGCGCAGCGCGTTCCTCGCACCAGCCGCCAGTGCGAAGCTGCGCCGGCGGCAGACCGGAGCGCCGCTACTTGAGCGGCTTCTTGTTGCCCGCGGGCACTTTCACTCGGGCCACGTTGAGCGTCATCGAAACAGCCGTGTAATAACCACACGCGCCGATCAGGTCCATCACCCCCTGCTCGCCGAACAGGGCAACCGCGCGCCCGTATGCCGCATCGCCCACCTTCTTCTTGCGATGCAGCTGGGTGCAGAAGTCGTACACCGCCGCCTCGTCCTCCTGCATGCCGCCCGGGCGCTGGTTGCGGGCAAGCGCGGCGGCGATGCGCGCATCGAGCCCCGCCGCCAGCGCGAATTTCAAATGCGCGAACCATTCGTATTGCGAGGTCCAGTAACGCGCGGTGACGAGGATCGCCAATTCGTTCAGGCGCGGCTCCAGCGAGGAATTGAAGCGGATGTACTCGCCGACCTTCTGCAAGCGGTCGCCCAGATCGGGGCTGCGCAGCCAGGCGTTGAACGGGCCGCCGCTGAGTAACCGGCTCATCGCTTCGGGACCGGCATCACCGCCGGCGCGCGGCCCGGCCAGCAATGCCTTCATCAATTTCGCCTGCGCCTTGTTCATCAGCGCCGGTTCCATGATGGGAAAGCGTTTGACGGCCTTGGCGGAGATTTTCTTGGTCATATGGGGCTACTCCTTTGCGGAATGGTTGATTGAGGACCTGGCAGTCCTCCCACAGGTACGCGCTGGGGGTCAGATAAAACGTGTGTTCGGCTTCAGGCCGAGATAGTACTGCCCGGCCGTTTGCAGATGCATCGGGTTGGCCTGCACCTGCTGGGTCACCGCATGCATGTCGCGCAGGCGACGCTCGAACGGATTGCAGTCGAAGATCGCGGTGGCGCCTGCATCGGCATAGGCATCCTCGACCACCTTGGCCGCCTCGTGGATCGCATAGGTCGCGGCCAGGCGCATGGTCACCCGATGTTCGAAGGCATGCTTGCCGGTTGCCACGCAGCCATCCCACGATTCGCCGACGCTTTGCTTGAGCCACGCGCGCATCGCCGCCAGCCGCGCTTCGGAAATCGCCACCCGGTTCTGGATGATCGGGTTGTCGCGCAGCATCACACCGGCGCCCGAAGGTGTTTTCCCGTTCGCCAGGGCCACGAAGGAATCGAGCATCGCGCGCGCCAGGCCCTGGGCCACCGCCGAAAAGCCGGCCTGGTACATGGCCGTGGGCGAGAAACGGTACAGCGGTCCGGCTTCGCGCCGTTCGGTTTCGGCGTCAGGCACCGCATCTTCGGGGCGCTGCAGGTCGCGCCCCACCCCGCGCGGCACCACGCAATGGTCTGCCGGCACGAACAGGTCGGTGACCGCGTAGGTGTCGCTGCCGGTGCCGCGCAGGCCGATCACGTTCCACTTGCCATCGACAATGGCGACGGCTGCACGCGGAAACAGCGCCGTGCGTTCGGCAGCCGTGCCGTCGGCTTTCTTGACCGGCGCACCATCAGCGTGGTGCAGTTGGCAATGCCCGCCCAGCCAGGTCGCATGCCGGCTGCCGCTGCCGAAGCCCCAGGTGCCGCTCACGCGCCAGCCGCCATCAACGGCCACGGCGCGACACGGCCCCTGCGGAAAGCCCCAGGCCAGCACCGCACGCGGATTGGCGAACAACTCGGCCGCCGCGCCCGGATCCATGTAGGCTGCCGACATCGAACAGGCGCAGCTCTGCGCCACCGACCAGGCCACGCTGGCGTCCCCCTCGGCAAGGGCCAGGATCACCTGGAAAAATGTCGGCAGATCAAGCTCCGCCCCGCCCTGCGAGCGCGGCAGCAACATGCGGAACATCTTGGCTCCATGCAGCGCGTCTTGCACCTCGGGCGGCAGGCACTTGTCGGCGTCGATGCGCGGTCCGGCGGCGTCGAGCAGCGGTGTGAGCGCGCGCGCCTGCCCGATCCAGTCCTGATCGATCGCCGCGACGGCACCGGCATGCAGGTCTTTGGGATTCAAATGCGTTCCTTCGGCGCCCGATGGAAGCGGGCTGGAATCTGAAATCGGCGTCCAATGATACAAGGCCTGCCAGTCGATCGTGGCGCTTAGCTCAGCAACGAAAACCGCCAAGAAAACGCTGAATAAGTCCCTGGAATGCGGACTATCGAACAGAAGCTCATTTCAATTCAACCGGCTGCAGGAGCGGCTTTCTTAACCTGCGGACTTGTTCAGTGTTTCCCTAATCGTCAGGGTATCATCGCCCGCTTTCCAAGGAGCCCGTGATGACTTCAAGCCTGCCGCCGATTCGCCGGATCGTCACCGAGGACGATGCCCAGGGTCGCTCGCGCATTGTCCAGGACGCGCCCGCGACCGCGATCCGCACCGTAGCCGAGCGCCCCAACTACCGCGCGGTGAACGTGTGGCGCACCGAAGCCGCTCCGGCACCGATCGATGCGCCCGACAGCGTCGCCGATCACACCGGCATCCTGCCGCCGAAGAATGGCGGCTCGATCCTGCGCGTCATCGATTACCCGCCTGAAGCGGCGGATCCGGCCGAAC
>JBEIFV010000012.1:0-72035 GCA_040382235.1 Burkholderiales bacterium | reverse complement strand
TATCTGGGGAGAACCGTTATTTTGGGCTCATTGCCTCTGTTATCTTGAGCCCGTCGTCTTTAATTGCCCCTGTTATTCGCGTCGTCGATCGCCCCAGTGGCTCGCCGATCGGGGTTGAAGTCTTCGTTTAGGGCCGCCCAAAGATTCATGAGGGAGCCGGGGGTTACACATTGTGAGACAACACAAACTCAAGAAAATCGTTGTTGCCGCCGCGCTCGCTCTCGCAGGTTTGGCGTCGACGGCGCCCGTCGGTGCTGCCGGACTGGGCAAGCTCACGGTGACGTCGGCGCTGGGGCAGCCGTTGCGGGCCGAGATCGATTTGACTGCGGTGACCCGCGAAGAGGCGACCAGTCTCACGTCAAGGCTGGCTTCGCCGGAGGCTTTTCGGCAGGCCGGCATCGATTACAACCCGGCCCTGCTCGGTGTCAGATTTAGCGTAGCGCGCCGGCCATCGGGCCAGTTCTTCATCAGCTTGGCCTCCAGCCAGCCCATCAATGAACCTTTCCTCGACATGCTCGTCGAGTTGAACTGGGCGACCGGGCGGCTGGTGCGCGAGTACACGTTCCTGCTTGATCCTCCCGACATGCGGCCCATGGTGCCGCCGGTGGCCACGGCTGAGCCCAAGCCTGTGACCCAGCCGGAAGCGCCGCGGGTGCCTGAGGCGGCGCCCGCCCGCGCGCCGGTGGCCGCAGCACCAGCGGCCAAGCCCGCACCGGCTCCAATGCCTGCCAAGCCTGCGCCTGCAAAGGCGGAAAAGCCGGTAGCCGCAGCCAAACCGCAAACCGCTCCCAAGCTTGCCGGCGGCTATGAGGTAAAGCAGGGCGATACCCTTGGCAAGATTGCACGCCAGTCCAAGCCTGACGGTGTCACGCTTGAGCAAATGCTGGTGGCAATCCAGCGCGGCAATCCGGATGCGTTTGTCGGCGGCAATATCAACCGCCTCCGAAGCGGCGTGATTCTGAATCTGCCGGACAAGGACAATGCAGCCGGGGTGGCGCCGGACGATGCGCGCCGGGTTGTCGCCGCCCAGGCGGCGGACTGGCGCTCGTACCAGGACAAACTGGCTGGCAACGTGCAGGCCGCGCCTGCTGCCAAGGCAGATGCGCCCAAGCAGGCCGCGCAAGGCCGGATCACCGCGAAAGTTGAAGACAAGGCGCAGAAGGGTGATGCAAAGGATCAGCTAAAGCTGTCCAAGGCCGACCCTGCCGCAGCGAAAGACGATGGCAAGGGCAGGCCCAAGGCTGCCCTGGAAGACAAGGTTGCCAAGGAGCGTGCGCTCAAGGACGCCAAAGCGCGCGAGCTTGAGCTCGAAAAGAATGTCAAGGATCTGCAAAAACTGGCGGAAGTGAAGAACCAGCAGCTTGCGGACATGCAAAAACAGGCACAAGCCAAAGCCGCTGCGCCTGCCGCGCCGGCAGTCGCCCAAGGCTCGGTTGCGGACGCGAAGAAGGCCCCGCCGGCACCCGCACCGGCAGCAACGGCCCCGGCCCCCAAGGCTGATGCGCCCAAGGCTGAAGCACCCAAGATTGCGGCAGCGCCGCCGCCGGCAAAGCCCGAGCCGCCCAAGGCGGTCGAGCCGGCCAAGACGCCAGAGCCACCCAAGGCGGTTGAACCACCGAAGGCGCCGGAGCCTGTCAAGGCCGCCGAGGCGACCAAGGCACCGGAGCCGGCCAAGACGGCGGATGCACCCAAATCCGCCGATGCGACCAAGGCTTTGGATGCGCCGAAAGCGGCTGAAGCGCCGCCGGTTGTGGCGGAAGCGCCCAAGACGGCAGACGCACCGAAGGTCGAAGATCCTGCCAAGGCGGTGGCCCCGGTGCCTGCCGACGCGGCAAAGGCGCCGCCAAAGAAACCCGTGGCGCCACCGCCTCCGCCTCCCCCGGAACCCAGTCTGATGGACGAGTTCCTCGACAACCCTGCGTACTTGGCCGGCGTTGGCGGCATCCTTGCCCTGCTCGGTGGTTATGCTGCCTATGCGGTACGCCGCAAGCGCAAGGTCGAGAAGTTCGAAAACAGCATCATTACCGGCGGCGACCTCAAGGCGAACTCGGTATTCGGCAACACCGGTGGTCAGAATGTCGATACAGGCAACAGTTCATTCCAGAGCGATTTCAGCCAGGTCAGCAGCGGCTCCATCGATGCTGACGAAGTTGATC
Organism: Burkholderiales bacterium; assembly: GCA_040382235.1. Taxonomy (GTDB): domain Bacteria; phylum Pseudomonadota; class Gammaproteobacteria; order Burkholderiales; family JAEUOS01; genus JAEUOS01. Next base: position 69,879 of record JBEIFV010000012.1, on the reverse strand, counting down.
CGGTCGCCGAAGCCGACGTCTACATGGCCTACGGGCGCGACGCGCAAGCCGAGGAGATTCTGAAGGAAGCGCTGCAAAAGGATCCATCGCGGCATGCCGTTCGCACCAAGTTGATGGAGATTTACAGCCAGCGCGCCGATGCGGCCTCGTTCGAAAGTCATGCCAGGGACCTGCACGCGGCCACTGGCGGTCAAGGCGAGCATTGGGCGCGCGCTGCCGAGCTTGGACGTGCCCTGATTCCAGGCAATCCATTGTTCAGCGCCACCGGGGCCGGCGCGATGGCCGATGCCTCGGTGACATCGACCGTGACTCTCGGTGCCGGCACTTTGGCTGCTGCGGCAGCGGTTGCCGCAGCGGCGCCGCCGCCGGACATGGAATCGACCATGCAAATGGCCGCCTTTCCGGGCGCAGGTGGGGCGCCGCCCTCCGACATGGCCAACACCCTGTCGCTGGCGCCGGTGCAAGCCTCGGCGCCGACGGCGGATGTCGATTTTGACCTGGGTGTCGCGGTGACGCAGCCGATGGCCGTCAGTACGGCTACGCCGGACTTCGAGCTCGATATCGGCGGGGCGGCAACGCCTGCGGCCGATGCCGGCATGAGCCTTGACTTCGACCTTGGCGGATCCGATCCCGCGCCGGCGGCGACGCCGGTGACCGACTTCGCGCCTGGCGGAACGATCATCATGGACAGCCCGCAGGCAGCCTCAGGCGATGCCCTGGATCACTCAATGGACGAGACCCAGCCGCTTGCAGATGTGCGGCCGCCGGAGCTGCCCTCGCCGACGATCGATTTCGACTTCGATCTGAGCGGCGATGCGCCGGCTTCGAATGGCGCCGCGGCGCCGGTCGCTGCTGCCGGCAACATGATGGACTTCGATCTTTCCGGTATCAACCTGGATTTGCCGCTTGACGCCGAGGCTTCGTCGGACAATAGCGGGCCGGTGGATGACGCTGCCACCAAGCTTGACCTGGCCAAGGCCTATCAGGATATGGGCGACAAAGAAGGTGCCAGGGAGCTTCTGCAGGAGGTCTTGAAGGAAGGCAACGCGACGCAGCAGGCAGAAGCGCAGAACCTGCTTACCGCGCTTAGCTGATAGAGCGGCGCCGGCATGTGGCGGGCGGCCAGGCTGGCCGCCCGTTTCTTTTGGAGTCAGCTTGCGTATAGCGCTGGGGATCGAATACGACGGGGCGCCATTTTGTGGCTGGCAGAGCCAGGCGGCGCAGTCCACGGTGCAGGGCACGCTCGAGGCCGCCGTGGCGCGTATCGCAGGCGCCCCGGTTCGACTGATATGTGCCGGCCGTACCGATAGCGGCGTGCATGCGCTGGGGCAGGTGGCGCATTTCGATACGCTGGCCGCGCGACCGCCGAGCGCCTGGGCGAAGGGTGTCAACACCCACCTGCCCGCCAGCGTGGCCGTTCTGTGGGCGCAAACCGTGGCCGATGATTTCCACGCCCGTTTCAGCGCCGTCGGCCGGCACTATGAATATGTGCTCGTCAATCGCGCAGTGCGCCCGGCGGTCGGCGCGGCCACCTGCGGCTGGTTTCCCTTGCCGCTCGATCTCGCGGCCATGCGCGCCGCTGCCGCGCTGTTGGTCGGGGCGCATGATTTCAGTGCGTTCAGGTCGTCCCAGTGCCAGGCAAAGTCGCCCCTGCGCGACCTGCGTCGTCTGGTGATTGAACGTGACGGCGATATGATCCGTTTTTGCCTCGAAGCGAACGCTTTTTTGCATCACATGGTGCGCAATATCATTGGCTGCCTGGTCTACGTCGGCAAGGGCAGGTTCGCTCCCGACTGGATCGGCCTCTTGTTGCGCTCGGGCGATCGTAATCTGGCGGCACCCACGTTCGCCGCCCAGGGCCTGTACCTGACCGCGGTCGACTATGCGCCGCAATGGCAATTGCCGACATTGCCGAAGCGCCGCCCTTTCCTGACGAGTTGCGCATGATTGTCCGCACCCGCATCAAGATCTGCGGCCTGACGCGAGCGGCCGATGTCGATGCTGCGGTGGAGGCTGGTGCGGACGCGCTCGGTTTCGTGTTCTATCCACCCAGCCCGCGCTATGTGACGCCGGCGGTCGCTGCGCGGCTGATCGAGCGCATGCCGCCGTTCGTGACCGCGGTGGGCCTGTTTGTCAATGCCGATGCGGCGCTGGTGCGTGACACCGCCGCCCAGGCGCGATTGCAACTGCTGCAGTTCCATGGTGATGAGGATGCCGCTTTCTGCGGCGCTTTCGCCCTGCCTTTCATCAAGGCCGCCAGAGTGCGCCCGGGCCTGGATTTGCTAAAATACGGGAATGAATTCAAAGCTGCGCGTGCGATCCTGCTCGATGCTTTCGTCACAGGCTATGGCGGTGGCGGTGAGGTGTTCGATTGGTCTCTGATTCCGGAAAAAATCGCGGCTCGGGCCGTTTTGTCTGGTGGGTTGCATGCCGCAAATGTCGCTGCAGGGATTACTGCGCTTAGACGTTTGGCCGCGACCCGACATGCCCCATTGGGAGTGGATGTTTCCAGTGGTGTCGAAGTGGCCCGTGGCATCAAGGATGCCGCCCTGATCGATGCCTTCGTGGCTGCAGTCAGGGCGGCGGACACGCAACTCGCTGCCGGTGACGGCGCGGCTAAGGACACCTGACATGAAACTCAACGATCTTCCCCCCTCTTCGGCGGCAGGCTACGACCTGCCAGACGCGCGCGGCCACTTCGGGCCCTACGGCGGCATCTTTGTCTCGGAAACCCTGATGCATGCGCTTGATGAGCTCAATCGCACCTATGCCCATTACCGTACCGATCCGGAATTCATGGCCGAGTTCGAATCCGAACTCGAGCACTATGTGGGCCGCCCGAGCCCGATCTACCATGCCAAGCGCCTGTCGGCGATTGTGGGCGGGGCGCAGATCTATCTCAAGCGCGAAGACCTGAATCACACCGGCGCGCACAAGGTCAACAACACCATGGGCCAGGCCCTGCTGGCGCGGCGCATGGGCAAACCGCGGGTGATCGCCGAAACCGGCGCCGGTCAGCACGGTGTGGCCACCGCCACCATGGCGGCGCGCTTCGGTCTCGAATGCGTGGTCTACATGGGCAGCGAGGACATCAAGCGCCAGGCGGCCAACGTCTATCGCATGAAGCTCCTGGGCGCCACCGTGGTGCCGGTCGAAAGCGGCTCCAAGACGCTCAAGGATGCGCTCAACGAGGCCATGCGCGACTGGGTCACCAATGTGGAAAACACTTTCTACATCATCGGTACCGTCGCCGGGCCGCATCCGTATCCGATGATGGTGCGCGATTTCAATTCGGTGGTCGGCAAGGAATGCCTGACCCAAATGCCCGAACTTATCGGTCGCCAGCCCGACGCCATCCTCGCCTGCGTCGGCGGCGGCTCCAACGCCATGGGCATCTTCCACCCCTATATCGGTCACAAGGAGGTGCGCCTGATCGGGTGCGAGGCAGGCGGTTCCGGCATCGCCAGCGGCAAGCACGCGGCTTCGCTGTCGGCCGGCACACCCGGCGTCCTGCACGGCAATCGCACCTACCTGCTGCAGGATGAGAACGGGCAGATCAGCGAGACCCACTCGATTTCCGCCGGCCTCGACTATCCCGGCGTCGGCCCCGAGCATGCCTGGCTCAAGGACATCGGGCGTGCAGAATACGTGGCGGTCAATGACGATGAGGCGCTTGACGCATTTCACCAGTTGTGTCGCATCGAGGGCATCATTCCCGCGCTCGAATCCAGTCATGCGGTGGCGCAGGCGATGAAGATGGCGCCGACCATGCCCAAGGATCACGCGCTGCTGGTGAACCTGTCCGGGCGTGGCGACAAGGATATGCATACCGTGGCCGAACGCTCCGGCCTGGATTTCTAGAAAGCGCCCATGTCACGCATCAAGAAAGTGCTGGCCGCGGTCGAGGCGCGCGGCCGCAAGGCGCTCATCCCTTACATCTGCGCGGGGGACCCCTATCCCGCCTTGACCGTGCCGCTGATGCATGCCATGGTCGAGGCCGGGTCCGATGTGGTCGAACTCGGCGTGCCGTTCTCCGACCCGATGGCCGATGGTCCGGTGATCCAGCGCGCCTCAGAGCGCGCGCTCAAGCACGGCGTGTCCTTGGCCGCCGTGCTCGACATGGTTATCGAATTCCGCAAGACCGATGACACGACGCCGGTGGTGCTGATGGGCTATGCCAATCCGCTCGAGCACATGGGCCTGGAAACGTTTGCGGCACGCGCCAAGGTCGCCGGGGTCGATGGCGTGCTGGTGGTGGACTATCCGCCTGAAGAATGCGAAGCCTTCGCCGACTCCATGCGCGGCAATGGCCTCGACCCTATCTTCTTGCTTGCGCCGACCTCCACCGATGCGCGCATCGATGCGGTGGCGCGCGTGGCTTCGGGCTATATCTACTATGTGTCGCTCAAAGGGGTCACCGGGTCGGCGACGCTGGATGTAAGCGAGGTGGCGCGCCGGATTCCACAGATCAAGGCGCGCGCCTCGATCCCGGTCGGCGTGGGGTTCGGTATTCGCGACGCTGCCAGCGCCAGAGCGGTGGCCGCGGTCGCCGATGCAGTGGTGATCGGCAGCCGCATCATCCAGGAGATCGAGGCGTCCGCGCCTGGCAGCGAGGTAGAGAACGTGCGCCGCTTCATGTGCGGCATCCGCGCGGCGATGGACGAGGCGGTGGTCCCGCACTGATGAGGCGGTGCATGGCAGCAAGCGCCCGGGCACGATCCAATGCTGGATGGTCGCGGGAACCGAACTCGTGTGCTGCGCTGCATGTGGCCGGTGTTTTGGCATTTCTCGATGATGGGGAGCGAACATGAGCTGGATCGACAAGTTGCTGCCGCCGAAAATGAATCGTGCCGATGGCGGGCCCAAGAAAAGCGTGCCCGAAGGCATCTGGGTCAAATGCCCGGCTTGCGAGGCGGCGCTGTACGCCGTCGACTTGAGCAACAACGCCCAGGTCTGTCCAAAGTGCTGCCATCACCACCGGATCGGCGCACGTGAACGGCTCGACCGCCTGTTGGACGCCGAGGGGCGCTTCGAGATCGGACCTGAGGTGCGGTCGCTGGACAGCCTGAAATTCAAGGATAGCCGCAAGTATCCCGAACGCCTCAAGGAAGCCATCGAGGTGACCGGCGAGATCGACGCCCTGGTAGTGATGCAGGGTGCGATCAGGAATGTGCCGGTGGTGGCTGCCGCGTTCGAGTTCGGCTTCATGGGTGGGTCGATGGGCTCGGTGGTGGGCGAGCGTTTTGTGCGCGGGGTCGATTGCGCGGTAGAGCAAAAGCTGCCGTTCATCTGCTTCGCCGCCAGCGGCGGGGCGCGCATGCAGGAGGGCCTGTTTTCGTTGTTCCAAATGGCCAAGACCACCGCCGCGCTGACCCGCTTGTCGGCGCGCAAGCTGCCCTTCATCTCGGTACTGACCGACCCCACCATGGGCGGCGTGTCCGCCAGCTTTGCGTTCATCGGCGATGTGGTGATCGCCGAGCCTGGTGCGCTGATTGGTTTCGCCGGGCCGCGCGTGATCGAGCAGACCGTGCGCGAAAAACTGCCGGATGGCTTCCAGCGCTCCGAGTTCCTTTTGGAGAAGGGGGCGATCGACATGATCGTCGATCGCCGCGAGCTGACGGCCAAGCTGGCGCATCTGCTGGCGCTGTTGCAGGACTTGCCCGCGGAGGCTGTCGCGACCGCCTGACCTATTGAGTGGCGGCAGTCGCTGCGCAGTCATCCATTCCGCTTAAGCGGCGTGGCAATGACGTGCGCCTTTGACATGTGTCAATCCGTGCCGGCTTCACATCGCTAGTGTTTGTCTTGGGCTCATTAACCCTTGGAGCGAAGCGATGCTTGAAGCGCAGCAGCTTGATGCAATTTCCCGAAACCTGGCGGCACGGGCGGAGGACCTGCGCGAGCAGATTCGAGGCAAGCTTGGCGAAGCCGCCGACTCGGTGCTGGCTACCGACCATCAATGGAGTGATGCCGGTGCCGCATTCGCCGAGGCGGGGGTCGAGTACGCCGAAGCGCGGCGCGATATTCTGGAATTGCGCGGTATCGAGCAGGTGATGTTGCGCATCGCCCAGGGAAACTACGGTGTATGTGCCGACTGCGGCGTGCACATTCCCGCCGCGCGCCTCTTGGCCCAACCCGCCGCGCTCACCTGCGTGGCATGCCAGGCCGCGCGCGAGCGGCGCGGCCAGGTTTCGATGAGCTCTTGACGGGGCGCACAGCTTGCTTTGCCGCCGGCGATCCGGATTGGCGCAACCGCGACGGCCGCCTCTCCGGCTAACGAAAGCGCAGGGGCTTTGAGCGGCACGCCTGCATGCGGGACGGGTTCAAGCGACACGCGTCGCCGCTTCCAGTGTGTCGCAACGGGATGGACTTGCGGGATAATGGCGCATGCGTTGGCACTGCGCCGGCCGCGATTTCTGTATCCCGTGCTCTCTTCCGCCCTTTCGCCTACCCCACATTCTCCGACCCCGGCGCCTGATGCCACCGCTGCATTGGCAGCGTGGCTGGCCTACATCGAGCAACTCCATCCGCGCGGCATCGAGCTCGGCCTTGAACGGGTAGCGCAGGTGTGGCGGCGCACGGGCCTTGCGCTCGACTGCGTGACCATCATCGTGGGCGGCACCAATGGCAAGGGTTCGACCTGCGCCATGCTCGATGCGATCCTGCGCGCCGGCGGCTACCGCACCGGGCTCTACACCTCGCCACACTTGCTGCGCTTCAACGAGCGTGCGCGCATTGCCGGTGTTGAAGTCAGCGATGCCGCGCTGACAGGCGCCTTCGCGCAGGTCGAGGCGGCACGCTGTCGCGATGCCGCGGTGGAACTCACCTATTTCGAATTCACCACCCTGGCGGTGTTCGCGCTGTTTGCCGCCGCGCATCTCGATTGCGCGGTGCTGGAGGTGGGTTTGGGCGGTCGCCTGGATGCGGTCAATATCATCGATGCCGATTGCGCGATCCTCACCAGTGTCGACCTGGATCACCAGGAATACCTGGGCGATACGCGCGAGAAAATCGGCTGGGAGAAGGCACATATCTTCCGTGCCGGACGGCCGGCGATCTGTGCCGATCCGCAGCCTCCTGCCAGTGTGCCCGGAGTGGCGGCACACATTGGCGCGCGCCTCTTGCGCGTTGGTGTCGATTTCGGTTTTGCCGGGCAGCATGATGCCCAGGTGCAACAGTGGAAATTCTGGTTCCATGGCGGCGGCGACCCGGTAACGCGCAATGGCCTGTCATATCCGGCGCTGCGCGGTGCCAACCAGTTGCTCAATGCCTCGGCGGCGCTGGCGGCGCTGGAGACCCTGCGCGAACGCCTGCCAGTGCCGATGCAAGCCGTCCGCGAGGGCCTGATCGGCGTCGAATGGCCGGGCCGCTTCCAGCTCCTACCCGGTCGCCCTGTGGTAGTGCTAGATGTCGCGCACAATCCGCACGCCGCCGCGGTGCTGGCCGACAACCTGTCGAACATTGGCTTCGCCTCATACACCTACGCGGTGTTCGGCATGCTGGGCGACAAGGATATCGCCGGCGTGGTGCGCCTCTTGCGCGGGAAAATCGATTTCTGGCACTTGACCGACCTGCCCGGGCCGCGCGGTCTGCCGGCTCGCCAGTTGCGACAAATCCTGGCTGCCCAAGACGCGGGCGGCGAGGTTTTCGAGCATGCAGATCCACAGGCGGCCTATGCGGCGGCGCGCGGAAAGGCGGCCGAGAATGATAGAATCGTAGTGTTTGGTTCATTTCTGACCGTCGCCGGGGTCATGCAGGTTGTCAACCGGCCCTGACGCGCGCGCAGCCCTAAGCCCATGGCGTCCAGTTCCCCGCCAGATTCCGCCGATTCCACTTTCAAACGTCGCGCTCGCCGCCGCCTGATCGGCTCGATCGCGCTCGTGCTGGTGGCGGTGATCGCGCTGCCGTGGATATTCGATGCCGAGAAAAAGCCGCTCGACCAAGATGTGTCGGTGCAGATTCCGAGTCAGGATGTGATGACTGTGCGTCCTCCCGCCGCTACCGGCGCCAAGCCCAAAAGCGTCGAGCCCAAGGAGCCAAAAGGTGCGCCCTCCGCTGCCAGCGAGCGCGCGGCAGGCACAAGCTCCTCTGCCGCGGCGCCGGGCGCGGCCGCCAGGGTCGAGGCGAAACCCGAACCGAAGCCGGAGGTGAGATCCGAGCCCAAGGCGGTCGCCAAAGCCGATGCCAAGCTCGTCTCCAAGCCTGAATCGAAGGCCGACTCTGCCAACCCGGTGCCGAAGAGCGAAGAAACGCGCGTCAAGGCGATTCTGGACGACAAGGCCGCTGTCGCCGCCGGGGCCAAGGATGTCGGTGGTTTCGCGGTACAGATCGGCGCTTTCGCCAGTGAAGACAAGGTGCGCGAAGCGCGTGACAAACTGGCCGTCGCCGGCTACAACAGCTATGTCGAAAAGCTCGACTCCAAAGAGGGTGAGCGCACCCGCGTGCGCGCCGGGCCGTTTGCCGGCCGCGACCTGGCCGAAGCCGCGCGCGACAGGATCCGCACCCTGGGTTTCAGCAGTGCCGCAGTGGTCACCCGCTAGGCCAGCGTGACCGTTTTCGATTACGCCGTGCTGGCGATCCTGTTGATATCGATCATCGTGTCGGTGCTGCGCGGTCTGGTGCGCGAAATCCTTTCCCTGATCGGCTGGGTCGCGGCCTTCGTGGTGGCCAGTCTCTTCACCGAGCCATTCGCCGCCATGCTGGTGTTTTTGCCGCCCCACCCGGTATTGCGCACCATCGTCGCGTTCCTGCTGCTGCTGCTCGGCATGGCCTTGCTGATGGCGCTTATCAACTGGGGCATCATGCGCGCGGTGCAGGCAGCCGGCTTCGGCCTGGCCGACCGTGGCCTGGGCGGCTTGTTCGGCCTGGCACGCGGCGCGGTGATCGTGCTGGCATTGGTGATAGTGGCCGGCATGACAAAATTGCCGCAAATGGATTTCTGGAAACAGGCCTTGTTCAGCCCATTGGCCGAGACCGCCGTGCGTACAGTCAAGCCCTGGCTGCCTGACACCATCGCGGCCAAGGTAAACTTCTGATTTACCGAAACGCGAAAAAAGCCGGCAGGAAGCAAAAGCCGCTTGTGCGGTCAATTGTTTTGATGGAAGACTGCCGTTCGAGAGTCCGCTGCACAGGGGCTCATTCAGTGTTTTCTTAAACGCGGTTGTCACCCTCTCCCGGAGAGCATCATGTGCGGTGTCATAGGCGTGGTTGCGAAAACCCCGGTCAACCAGTTGCTCTATGACGGGCTTCTGCTGTTGCAGCACCGCGGGCAGGATGCGGCCGGCATCGCCACCATCAGCGACAACTCGTTTCACATGCACAAGAACATGGGTTTCGTGCGTGACGTGTTTCGCACCCGCAACATGCGCGACCTGCCCGGCAACATCGGCATCGCCCATTGCCGCTATCCGACCGCCGGCTCGTCTTCCAACGCCGCCCTGGCGCAGCCCTTTTATGTCAACTCACCGTTCGGTATCTCGCTGGCACACAACGGCAACCTGACCAATACAGCGCAGCTGAAAATCGACATGTACCGCCAGGACCTGCGGCACATCAACACCGAATCCGATTCCGAAGTGCTGCTCAATGTGCTCGCGCATGAGCTCGAAAAGGCTACCAGGAACTATCGACTCGATCCGGCGGCAATTTTCCAGGCGGTGGCGCGGGTGCATGAGCGCCTGCGCGGTGCTTACGCCGTTGTTGCGCTGATCGCCGGCTACGGCTTGCTGGCCTTCCGCGACCCGTTCGGCATCCGGCCCTTGTGTATCGGGCGCCATGATTCCGGCCTCGGTGAAGAACACATGGTGGCCTCGGAATCGGTGGCGCTCGAAGGCTTGGGATTCGAGATGGTGCGCGATGTGGCGCCCGGCGAGGCGGTCTTCATTGACCTGGACGGCAACATGAAGACGCAGCAGTGTGCGCGCCACCCGAGTCTCAACCCCTGCATTTTCGAATACGTCTACCTGGCGCGCCCCGACTCGTCGCTCGATGGAGTCTCGGTCTATGCGGCGCGCCTGAAGTTGGGTGAATTCCTGGCCGACCGCATCGAGGCCCTGGGATTGACTTCGAAGATCGACGTGGTCATGCCGATTCCCGATTCGAGCCGCCCGGCGGCCATGCAGCTGGCGATGAAGCTGAAGCTCGATTACCGCGAAGGCTTCATCAAGAACCGCTACATCGGCCGTACCTTCATCATGCCCGGCCAGGCCCTGCGCAAGAAAACCGTGCGCCAGAAGCTCAATGCGATCGCGGTTGAATTCAAGGGCAAGAACGTGCTGATCGTCGATGATTCGATCGTGCGCGGCACCACCTCGCGCGAAATCGTCAACATGGCCCGCGAGGCCGGCGCCAGCAAGGTCTATTTCGCCTCCGCCGCGCCACCGGTGCGCTTCGCCAACGTCTATGGCATCGACATGCCGACCCGCCACGAACTGATCGCCAACGAGCGCAGCCCGGAAGAGATCGCGCGCGAAATCGGCGCCGACGAGCTGATATACCAGGACCTCGATGCGCTTGAGCGCGCGGTGCGAGAACTCAATCCGAGACTCACCTCGTTCGAGGCCTCGTGTTTTTCAGGCTGCTACGTCACCGGTGACGTCACCACCGAATACCTGTCGGGCGTCGAGTCGCAGCGCGACCAGCATCGCGATACCGGCGACGAGGGTGAAGAGGACGGCGCGCAGCTCGGCCTGAACCTGGCGGCAGCCTGAGCCCTTGGGCGCAGACCTGCAGGGCACGCTGATCCCGGGCCGATTCGGCGCCCGGCGCCGACGCACCATGTCCACCGGCATCCCGCGTCCCGTTCACGCCCGACCCAAGCCGTGCAACCCCTGCAATCCCTGAGGCACGCATCGCAGCCAGCCCGCTTGCTCACATAGGCGCAGTCGAAGCGGCCGCGCGCGCCGCAGGTGGCGCACCGGTGCGCCATGCCCTGAGACTCGGCGACGTCGGGCCCGCCGGCGAAAACCTGCTCAACAATCTGCTGGGCGGCGACGCCTACGACCGCGTCACGGCGGTGACGCGCCTGCCGCTGCCCACCAGCACCCGCAAACTCGCGCCGCACCTGCATGCCGCCCCGGACCTGCGCCATCTCAGAGGTCTGCCCGCGGCTGACGACGCCTATCTGGTGATCGGCGAGCAGTACTCATTCTACCGGCGCGACGAAGCCTTCCACGCCATGCCTTTCGACGCACTGCTGCAAACCGCTTGCGCCGTGCGCGCCGGCGGCACGCGGCGCCTGGCCGTGGTGGCGCCGGTGGCCATCTACAGCCATTCCAGCGCCTTTCGGACAAGCCTGATGAACACCGCCGAGTACGAGCTGTTCGCCCTCGACTTCGAGACGCTTGCGCTGGTGCGGCCGGCGGCGCCGGAAAAGTTCATGCGCCACCGCAATTGGGGCAAACGGCTGGCGTCGTTCCTGCTGCGCCAGGTGCATGCACTGATGCCGGAGGCGTATCACCCGCCGACTTCGAAGGAGATCGCGGCAGTCGCAGCCAGGGTGTTGCTGGGCGCACAACGCGGAGTGGTGATTGTGGATGCGGACCAGGTACGCGACCAGCAAAAAGCTGAAATGAGTTAACCCAGTCAAATGACTAGTTTAATGGAGGCCGAATGAAAACCTGGCCTGTACAGGATGCCAGAGCACGCTTCAGCTAATTCCTCGAAGCCTGCCTCTCGCAAGGCCCGCAACTGGTCACCAAGCGCGGGTCGGAGGCTGCCGTTCTCGTGCCGATCGTCGAATGGCGCCGGCTCCATGCGGCTGCCAAACCTTCACTAAAGCAATTGTCGCTTTCCGATGAGGTGCGCAGCGAAACGCTTGTTCCACCGAGAGGGACAGCGCGGCGACGCAAGCCGGGTCCGATCGCCTGACGCCGCATGTATCTGCTCGACACCAACGTGGTTTCGGAATTGCGCCGGCCGCGCCCTCACGGCGGCGTCGTCAAATGGCTGGAGTCGGTGACGGAAGGCGAATTGCATCTTTCCGCAGTGACCCTGGGCGAGATTCAGGCGGGCATTGAACTCCCGCGCGAGCAAGATCCGACCAAAGCGGAGGAAATCGAACGCTGGGCGGATTTGTTGGCCGGCGCTTACAACGTGTTGCCGATGGACGTCGCAACCTTCCGTCTTTGGGCGAAGCTGATGCACGGGCGCTCCGACACCTTGCACGAAGACACCATGATCGCAGCGACCGCGCAGCAGCACGGGCTGGTCGTAGTGAAGCGCAACGTCGCCGACTTTTCGCGTTTTTCGGCACAACTGCTCAATCCGTTCGAGTTTCGCTGAGCGCTGCGCCGTTGTCATGGGCGGCGCGGCAGCCTTGGCACCTGGCGAAACCGGCTGCCTGTCGGGCAGGTCGCTGCGGGTCTTTTCCAGAACCCTTGATGCGCGCCCGAAGTTGCCCGTTGCGGAACGGCCCGATACCGGGCCTGCGCCGCGCGAGGCTCAAACGCCAGGTCGGACTTTCGCGATGACCGAGCCGCAATGGGGTTGCGCCCATGTCCGGTCCGCCGTCAGCGCAGGCTGCTGCTGCGCTTGCGCGGGCGCGCCGCCGCGTCGTCGAATGGTGATACCGCCAGTTCCCGCGCGTCGAATGCGGCTTCAGCGTCATGGGCGGACTTGCTGGCGGGCGCTTACAACGTGTTGCCGCCGGCCGCCACAGCGTTCCGTCCGTAGACCTAGCTGATGCATCGGCGTTCCGACGCCTTGTATGAGGACGCCATGGTCGCGGCGACCGCGCAGCAGCACGGGCTGCTCGTGGTCACACCCAACATCGCCGACTTCGCCCATTTTTCGGTGAACCTGTTCAATCCGTCCGCGCCCGCTCAATAAACCGTGTCATGGTCGCCCACATTCACCGGGATGATCCGCCCGTCCTGAATCAGCAACTCAAGCGTGATGCGGTACGACATGTTGATGGAAACCGAATGCAGGCCTAGAAGCTTGCCGCGCAAGGGGTGCAGGCGCAGCGACGGATGGGCGGGATTGAGCTCCAGCACCTGCAGTGTCTTGAGGTACTGCTGGCGCAGTTCCGGGTGGCGTTTCAGGAACCGGGCAGCCCGTCGGTTGTATTGCTCCGTGAATACCAGGACATGGGGAGCAGAAGCCGGCATTACAACTTGCCCAGCCGTTCCAGGTGGGCCTCGGGGGATTCCTGCACGGAGCGGCCAGCGGCCAGGTCGGCGCGGGTTTGCGCCAGCGCGGAGTCAAGCTCGCACTCGCGCAGGTAGTGATAATGCGCCATTTCCATGACCACGAACTTGTCCTTGCCACGTACCGACACGATGGCTTCCGGCGAGGTGCGGAGGGCAAGTTCAATCGCGGCTATGCCCTTGGTTTTGAGGTCGTTGGCGCTGATGTGGGACATGGAAACCCTTCGGAAGGATGAAAATCAAGCACGGTTTATCGCATTATATATCGCACGATAAAGCGCTTGGTCGAAATGCCTTCGTGGTCACCGCGGTTCAGGCCGGCGTAGAGCGCTTGCAATGGCCGCCGCGGCGTATTCGCGTAGACACCATGGCGAGCGAAGGCGAGTCCGGCTTGCGGCGCATGCGCGCGACGCGGCGCGGTGCGTGGCCGCGCTTGGTTGACATGAGGCCATTCGGATCGAGCACCGCAACCTGAACCGAGCGGAACGACTGTGATGCAATTTGGCACGTAATCAGGTCCTGCCTGCCAGACGCCGGAACGACGAACTGCATCCGGCCTTCGTCAGTGAGCGCGGTGCGGGCACAGACATTTGGCCTTGGGCCGCGGCCAATGATCTTCAACGCAGGCTGATTGTCAGCTGCATCCCGCAGGCTTGCGCGTATTTGCGCAGCGTGGCAAGCGATGGCGAATGCTTGTGGCTGCCCAAACTGCTCTCGATGCGCGCCAGTGACGCGGGGTTGATGCCCATCCGCGTGGCGACCTGCGCTTGCGTCAGGCCGGCGGCCTTGCGCGCACGCAACAGGGCGTCCAGCGTGCTGAATTCATCTTGCAGCGCCGAGTAGGCCAGTTTGAAGGCGCTGTCCTTGGCGCTGCGCTGTTTGATAAAAGATGCGGGATCAAACGGTACCGGAGCGAAAGAGTCGTCCGCGGCTTTCTGTTTCGACTTAATCACGATGCAACTCCTTTAAGCGTTTTCTGGCGATTCGCAGATCAGCCAAGGGCGTTTTCTGCGTCTTCTTGATGCAAGCGTGCAGAACGATAATGCGCCGCCCCAGCAGGGTACAAAAGAATGCGCGGCCAATGCCTTCGGTCCATCTGGCCCGGAGCTCGAACAATCCGTCGCCCATCGCCCGCGTGTAGGGCAAGCCAAGATTGGGGCCATGTTCCACCATGCGCGACGCAATGGCGGCGAAGCTGGCCGCTATGCCCGCAGGCCATGCCAGCAGTTCAGCATGCAGCTTCGGGCTATAGAACTCGATGCGATAAGGCATGCTCCTGATATTAACATGCATGTTAATTCATTGCCATCACCAAGACCAGGTACTTGAAGCTCTTTCATCACCAACCCGCAATTGATTTCCCGTCGCACATCGTGCGGCCGTTTCACTACGCTGGCGCGCTGCGTCGCTGCGAGCAGATGCCTAAACTCAAAGCAAGCGCCAATGCCAGGCAAGACGCTGGTATAGGCAGCAAGGTCGGGCAAGAGGCCGGGCTGCTTGAAGTGGTGCGCGACCTGAAGGCGGGGCGTGCGGCGCGCGTGTTCGTGCCCGATGCGAGGCTGGCCAGGTGTGCCACGCGCCACCTGTCGTAAGACTCCAGGTCGAATTGCATGGGCCGCATCAACCGCGGGATCGATTCAGCAGGTCACTGTCGCGGCGCCGTCGATCAGCCCGGGATCGTTGCGGCGGCAGCGCTATACCCTGCGAAAGCGTCTATAATCCGGCCTGCGCCGATTTGAGCATCAGCTTGCGGGCGCGGGGGCCCAAGCCTCCAACAAATGCGGCTAAAGCGTGTCCAAGAATTCATTGAACCCGTTTCCGCCGCCATGTGCCGAAACGGGTTTTTCATTTGCGAAAGAGTTTGTGATGAGCGAAGAATACGAATACGGGTTTGACACCCGGGCGGTGCGGGCCGGGCAGCACCGCAGCGAATTCAATGAAAACTCCGAGGGGCTGTACCTCACCTCCAGCTTCGTGCACGAGTCCGCCGCCATGGCGGCGGAGCGCTTTGCCAACCGTGCGCCGGGCAACGTGTATTCGCGCTTCACCAATCCCACGGTGGACGCCTTCGGCGAGCGCTTGGCCGCACTGGAAGGCGCCGAGGCCTGCGTGGCCACCAGTTCAGGCATGGCGGCTGTGCTCACCTGCGCCATGGGGCTGCTCAAGGCCGGCGATCATGTGATCTGCTCGAATGCCGTGTTCGGTAGCGTGATCACGCTGTTCGAGAAGAACCTCGGGCGCTTTGGCGTTTCCACTACCTTCGTTTCGCCCAACAAGGTCGAGGAGTGGACGGCCGCGGTGCGGCCGAATACGAAGATGCTGTTCGTCGAGACGCCATCGAACCCGATGATGGAAATCTCCGACATCGCCGCGCTCAAGGCGGTGGCGGTCAAGGCGGGCGCCTTGCTGGTGGTGGACAATTGTTTTTGCTCACCGGCGATCCAGCGGCCGTTCGAGTTCGGCGCCGACATCGTGATCCATTCGGCCACCAAGTTCCTCGACGGTCAGGGTCGGGTGCTGGGCGGCGCGGTACTCGGCAGCCGCGAGCTGGTGATGGGCGAGATCTATGGCTTCCTGCGCACGGCGGGGCCCAGCATGAGCGCCTTCAACGCCTGGGTGATTCTCAAGGGTATGGAAACCTTGTCGATCCGCATGCATGAGCAGTCGAAGCGTGCACTGCAACTGGCGCGCTGGCTGGAGGGCCATCCGCGCGTGGAGCGGGTGTTGCATCCGGGGCTGGAATCGCATCCGCAGTTCGCGCTGGCGCAGCGCCAGCAGTCGGCCAGTGGCGAGTTTCTGGGTGGTGCGGTGGTGTCCTTCGTGGTCAAGGGCGGGCGTGAGGAGGCCTGGCGGGTGGTGGATGGTTGCAAGGTGATTTCGGTGACCGCCAACCTGGGTGACACCAAGAGCACCATCACCCATCCGGCCTCGACCACCCACGGTCGTATCAGCCGCGAAGCGCGCGAGGCGGCGGGCATCGGCGAGGGCTTGCTGCGCGTTTCGGTGGGGCTTGAGAGCGTGGTCGACGTCAAGGCCGATCTGGCGCGCGGGCTTGGCTGAGCGCATCCTGCGACTACCAGGCAGTTACACAAGGAAAAAGGCCGCTTCAGCGGCCTTTTTCTTTTGCACACGCGTGACTTACTTGTAGTGATAAAAGCCGCGCCCGGTCTTGCGGCCCAGATAGCCTGCCGCGACCATTTCCTTGAGCAACGGTGCCGGGCGGTACTTGCTGTCATTGAAGCCTTCGTAGAACACCTCCATCACCGAGAGCATGGTGTCCAAGCCGATCATGTCGGCCAGCGCCAGCGGGCCGATCGGCTGGTTGGTGCCCAGGCGCATGCCGTTGTCGATGTCTTCCGCGGTTGCCAGGCCTTCAGCCAGTACGAAGATGGCTTCGTTGATCATCGGGCAAAGAATGCGGTTGACCACGAAGCCGGGTGCGTTCTTCACGCAAATGGGCGTCTTGCCAAGGCGCTTGGCGAGTTCCTCGGTGGCGGCGAAGGTGGCGTCGGAGGTGGCTAAGCCGCGGATGATTTCCACCAGCGCCATCAGCGGCACCGGGTTGAAGAAATGCATGCCGATGAAGCGTTCCGGGCGCCCGGTCGAGGCGGCCAGCCCGGTGATGCTGATCGACGATGTGTTGGTGGCGATGATGGTGTCGGCGCCCGCAATGGCGGCCACGTCCTTGAGGATCTTGCGCTTCAAGTCCTCGCTCTCGGTGGCGGCTTCGATGATGAAGTGCGCCTGCGCCAGGTCGGTCATCTTGGTCGAGCCGCTGATGCGCGCCATTGCCTCGGCCTTCTGCGCTTCGGTGAGTTTCTCCTTGCGCACCAGGCGGTCCAGGCTGCCCGACACGGCCTTGAGCCCGCGCTCAATCGCCGCTTCGTTGATATCGATCATCAGCGCCTTGATGCCGACCACCGCGCAGGCCTGCGCGATGCCGTTGCCCATGGTGCCGGCTCCGATGATGCCTACTGTGTGGATAGAGCTCATGCTTGTGTTCTCCTTTTCGGGGAATAAAATCACTTGAAATCGATGAGTGCGGCGCCGTCGGTATCCACACGCAGATAGCCGGGTGTGTCGTCCCAGGCCGGCAGCACCCAGCGGCAGGCCTGGCGGCCAAGCATCACATAGTCGTGGCGCGCCGGGCGATGCGTGTGGCCGTGGATCATGCGTCGCGCGCCGGATTCGGCAAACAGGCGGCTGACGGCCTCGGCGTTGACATCCATGATGGCCGCAGCCTTGACGGCTTTCTCATTTTCGCTTTGCGCCCGCAGGGCTTCGATCTCGGCGCGTCGTTGCGCCAGAGGACGGGTGAGGAACTCGCGCTGCCAGCGGACGCTGCGTACTTCACAGCGAAACGCCTGATAGGCATGGTCGTCGGTACATAGCGTGTCGCCGTGCAGCAGCACGGTGCGCTCGCCATGCAGGTCGAAGGCGAACGGTTCGGTCAGCGGCGTCATGCCGGCCGCGGTGGTGAAGGCCCTACCCGCCAGGAAGTCGCGATTGCCGGCGATCCAGTAGAGCGCAATGCCGCGTGTCGCGCACGTGGCCAGCGCATCGACGACTTCAGCATTGGCAGGCGCTTCGAGGTCGTCGTCACCGGCCCAGTACTCGAACAGATCGCCCATCACGTACAGGGTGTCACCGCTTATGGGGACCAGGTGCAGAAAACGCTTGAGCACCTGTATCACCGCCGGGCGTTCCGGCCTCAGGTGCAGGTCGGAAATGAACAAGGCCGTCATGCTGCGCGGCCCGGTGTCAATGCTGCCAGCGGCCGGAATTAGAGGACTTCAGCCTTCAACATCACTACGTCTTCCTCCGGCACGTCCTGATGAAAACCCTTGGTACCGGTCTTGACGGCCTTGATCTTGTCGACCACGTCCTTGCCTTCAATTACCCGGCCAAACACACAGTAGCCCCAGCCATTGCCGTTGGGGCTGGTGAAATTGAGGAAGTCGTTGTTCTTGACGTTGATGAAAAACTGCGCCGTCGCGGAGTGCGGGTCGCCGGTGCGCGCCATGGCGACGGTGTACTCGTCGTTTTTCAGGCCGTTGGTGGCTTCGTTGTCGATCTGCGCGCGGGTGGGCTTTTGCTTCATGCCGGGCTCGAAGCCGCCGCCCTGCACCATGAAATTGGCGATCACGCGATGGAACACGGTGTTGTCGTAGTGGCCGTCGCGTGTGTACTGCACGAAGTTCTCGACGGTCTTGGGCGCCTTGGCATGGTCGAGTTCAAGCTTGATGGCGCCGTGGTTGGTGGTGATCAGTACCTGGGTCATGATGCTTCCTTTCAATGGTTATTTTTTCACCGCATCGACAAGCTTCACGCTTTCGATCACGATCGGATTGCTCGGCACATTCTGGTGCCCGCCGACGTTGCCGGTGGCGACAGCCTTGATTTTTTCAACCACGTCCATGCCACGGACGACATGGCCGAATACCGCATAGCCATGGCCGTCCGGTTGCGGTGCATTGAGCATGGCATTGTCGGCGACATTGATGAAAAACTGCGCTGTCGCTGAATCCGGCACCGAGGTGCGCGCCATGGCGATGGTGCCGGTGTCGTTTTTCAGGCCGTTTTTCGACTCCAGCGGAATCGGTGTGCGTACCGCCTTCTGCTTCATGCCGGCATCGAAGCCGCCACCCTGGATCATGAAGCCGTTGATCACGCGGTGAAAGATGGTGCCGTTATAGTGGCCGTCCTTCACATACTGCACGAAGTTGGCAACTGTCTTCGGAGCGCGGTCGGCGTTGAGTTCGATGACGATCGCGCCCATCGAGGTTTTCATCTCGACGGTTTGGGCGCAACTCGCGCCGGCACAGGCGGCGAGCGCGACTGCAATCAGGGCTTGTTTCATGCAAGGGCTCCAGAAAAAGTGGGAGAGGTGGGTGACGCGCGGCTAGCCCGCGCCTTCATCGACGATTTTCCACTGGCCGTCTTCCTTGAGCCAGTAGGTGCGTTTTTTCATCACGTTCGCCAGGTTGCTGGATTGGTAGTCTTGGTCGAATGTCACGACCACCATGTCGTCCTTGCCCGGGTAACGCAGCATGCTGATGTTGGCAAGACCAACCTTGATCCAGGCCTTGCCCGCATTGATCTGGCGCTTGCGCTCGCTCCAGGTCTTCAAGTTCATGCCGTCACCCTGAAAGGCGCGCGCATAGTGCTTCAGGTAGGCATCGGAGTCGCGGCTTTCCCAGTCGCGGCGCCATTGCTCGATCGCATTCTGCAGTGCCCTGCGCTCGTTGTTCCAGTCGTCCAGCGACAGCCACTCGACATGGTCGCTGATGATCACCGGCGTCAAGCCCACCTGAATCAAGTGCGCCACTGAACGCAAATCCTGGTTTGACAGCACCACGCAGCCGTCGCTGGCGCGCGGTGCGCGCGCAAAGGTATCCGAGGGTGTGCCGTGCAGCCAGATGCCGGAGCCGCCGCGCCCGTTGCGCCGATCCCACCCGTTCGGGTAATTGATCGGAAAGGCGCCGTCACCGTAGAGATCGGCCAGCTTGGTCTTGGGCAGGCTGGCGGTGACGTGATAGACGCCCAGTGGGGTCTTCTGGTCGCCTTCGCGCAACTTGTCGGAGCCGTTCTTGCCGTGGCTTATGTAGTAGTCGGCGACAAAGCGCGGCTTGCCGTTGTCGTTCTCATAAATGTAGAGCCGCGATTTCTTCGTATCGACCACGACTGCGTTCTTCTGGTCCGGGCGCAATTGCAGCAGGTAGCGCGGAATGCCGTCTTTGGGCGGGCGCTGCCGGTAAGCCGCCAGGCGCGCCAGGGCTTCCTCGCGCAGCTCGCGTACGCGTTCCGGCGGGGCATTGGGGGCCGCACCCATGGTGCGGATCGGCCAGCCGCGTGCCAGCAGCAGGTCGCCCTTGATCAGGTGCGCGAGCCTGTAGTTCGGGCGGCTTGCGATCAGGGCTTCGGTGCGTGCCAGGGCTTCGGCCAGGCGCCTGCCCTCGATGGCCTTGAAGATGCCGACCAGCGCGGTCTCGACGTCGTCACTCGGCAGCTTTTGCGCCTGCGCCTGGCCAAACACCGCTACCAGGCACAACAGGGCCGCAATGCATGCGTGCGGCAAGGCGCGCGACAAGCGCGTAGCAACCGCCATCAATTGCCGCTGCGCTCTTCGCGAATCTGCCATTTGCTGCCGTTTTTGGCCATCACCAGGGTCTTGGCGCTGTTCGCCGAGATGATGTTCGACCTGTAATTCTGGCGGAACTTGATGGTCGCCACACCATCGGCAAAGCTGACCTTGGGATTTTCGATCTTGATTTCAATCTTCTTTGGGGCAACGATGCGTTGCTTGCGGCTGGCTTCCCAAGCCTGGCGCGATTCACCGCGCGGCAGTTTGAAGTCACTCCCATAGGCGGCCAGATAGGCAGCCGCATCCTGCTTGCCCCAGGCGGTCGCCCAGGCGTTGAGGGCGGCGATGACCTCGGCCTCTTCGTTGGACGGCCGCGCCGATTCCTTGGGAGGGGGCGGCGCTGGCGCCGGTACTTGCGCGACTGCCGTTGCTGGCGCCGCTGCCGCCTTGGCGTCTTTTGCCGCAACTACCGGTGCGGCTTTGGCATCCTTGGCCGCAGCCGCAATAGACGGCGCCACCGGCGCAACTGCCGGTGCCATGGTGGAGACGGCGGGCGGCTTGCCGGCGGCCTGGGCCACCTGCGGGCGCCGCGCGCCGCTGCCGATCAAATCGCGTACCAACGCCAGCTTGGTTTGCGCGGTGGGATTGTTGGAATCCAGTTGCAAGGCCTTGTCATAAGCCTGGCTTGCCAGCTTGGCATACACGTCGCCCAGGTTTTCGTGTGCTGTGGCATAAGACGGATGGGTGCGGATTGCCATTTCAAGGGCCTGGCGCGCCCGCTCGAACTGGCCAAGCCCCGCATACAGCACCGCCAAGTTGTTGTAGGGCTCGGGCAACTCGGGATAGAGCTCGGTCAGTTTGGTGAAGGCGGCGATCGCCTCGGTGGTCTTGTTCTGCTCGGTGAGGATCAGGCCCTTGAGAAACTGCCCTTGTGCGTCTCGCGGTTTGCTGGCGAGAAATGCATCAACCCTCTGCGAGGCCTGTTCCAACTGCCCGCCCTTGAGAAGCTTGCCGATATCGGCGATATCGTCGGCCACTGCGGCCGCCGCGCCGCAGGCCAAAATCAGCGCCACGATGCCGTGGTACAGAGGCGAAAAGCGGGAAAAAGTCATCTGCTATACTCGATTCGCATCTTTATGTGTGCATGCGGTGCCGGCAACCCGTAGGCAAACCACCCTACACCCGCTCGATCCAAGCCCATGATTTTACCCAACTTTGGAATCCTGCTCGAGATTATCGCGTACCTTTTGCGCGATCGAGCGTCAGGTTTCGTGCCGTCGCCGGCCCGGCTTGCGGCAGGGTGGCGATGTCGCCCGCGCTGCGGCTGAATTTCGCCTGAAGATAGACCACCGCGCCCCGCGCCCGGTCGCCGCAGCAGGGCCTTACAGTGCCTGGCATTCGACTTCCACCCAGGGTTTCGACCGTTATCGCCACCATGCTTGAGATCTACAACACGCTTTCCCGCACTAAAGAAGAGTTCAAGCCCCTCGTGCCGGGCAAGGTCGGGCTCTATGTGTGCGGCATGACCGTCTACGATCGCTGCCACGTCGGCCATGCGCGTGTGATGGTGGTGTTCGACGTGGTGCAGCGCTGGCTGCGCGCAGCGGGGTATGCGGTCACGTACGTACGCAACATCACCGATATCGATGACAAGATCATCCGCCGCGCGGTCGAGAACGGCGAATCGATTTCGCAGCTGACCGCGCGCTTCATCGCGCTGATGGATGAAGACGCGGCAGCTTTAGGCGTGCAGAAGCCGGATCATGAACCGCGCGCCACCGCCTACGTGCCGCAGATGCTGACGATGATCGAAAAGCTCGAAGCACGCGGCCTGGCCTATCAGGCAGATGATGGAGACATGAATTTTTCGGTGCGCAATTTTCCCGCCTATGGCGCGCTGTCGGGCAAATCACTCGACGATTTGCGCGCCGGTGAGCGGGTCGAGGTGAATTCCACCAAACGCGATCCGCTCGACTTCGTACTGTGGAAAAGCGCCAAGGAAAGCGAGCCCGCCGATACGCGCTGGGCTTCGCCCTGGGGCAGCGGCAGGCCCGGCTGGCACATAGAATGCTCGGCCATGAGCGAGGCGCTGCTGGGCGCGCATTTCGATATCCACGGCGGCGGCGCCGATCTGCAATTTCCGCATCACGAGAACGAGATTGCCCAGAGCGAGGGTGCGCACGAGCACAAATTCGTCAACACCTGGATGCACAATGGTTTCGTACGCGTCGATGACGAGAAGATGTCGAAATCGCTGGGCAATTTTTTCACCATTCATGAAGTGCTTGAAAAGTACGACGCCGAAGTCGTGCGCTTCTTCATTCTGCGCGCCCACTATCGCAGCCCGCTGAATTACTCCGACGCCCATCTCGACGACGCGCGCAATGCCTTGACGCGTCTTTACACCGCACTCAAGGCCGCGCCGGCCGGGTCATCGCTTGCAGTCGACTGGGACGAGCCGCATGCGCGGCAGTTTCGCGCGGCGATGGATGACGATTTCAACACCCCCGTGGCGATGTCTGTGCTATTCGACCTGGCCGCCGAGATCAACCGTGGCGCCGATGCGGTGAAGGCAGCACAACTCAAGGCGTTGGGCGGCCTGCTGGGCCTCCTGGAACGCGATCCGCAGGTGTTTTTGCAGGGTAGCGCCGCAGGCGGTGGGGTGGAAGTAGAAAGCCTGATCGCCGAACGCGCCGCCGCCAAGAAGGCGCGCGATTTCGCACGGGCCGATGCGATTCGCGCCCAGCTCCTGTCCCGGGGTATCGTGCTCGAAGACAAGCCGGGCGGCGCAACCGAGTGGCGCAGCACCTGATTGGCTGCCAAGGTTGCGGTGTTTTCGATTGTCGCGAGGATTCGATCATGAGAAGCGTGACTGACCAGTTGGCCAACTACGCCGCCTACCATCGCGATCGCCGCAACATCGCCACCCATCTGGTTGGCGTGCCGATGATCGTTTTGAGCGTTGTCATCCTGCTTGCGCGACCCGCCATCGAGGTCGCGGGCCTGTCGGTGACGCCGGCCATCGTTGCCCTGATCGCGGCCGGAATCTACTACCTTCTGCTCGATATCAGCCTCGGTCTGGGTTTGGTGGCCGCCATCGGCATCATGGCCTGGGTCGGTCAGATGGTGGCAGCCGCGAGTACGCCGACCTGGCTCATGGCGGGCATCGGCATGTTTGTCTTCGGCTGGATCATCCAGTTCATCGGCCATTACTACGAAGGGCGCAAGCCCGCCTTTGTCGACGATATCCTGGGCCTTCTGATCGGGCCGCTATTCGTGCTGGCCGAGGCGGTATTCATGTTTGGCGGCCGGGCCGGGTTGCAGGCCGCCATTGAGGCGCGGGTCGGTCCGACCTTGCCGCGTCGCAGGCAATCGAGCGCGGCTTAAGCCTGCCTGAAGCCCGCGAGGAGTCGCAGTCAACCGGTGAAAAAATCCTTCATGCGATCCATGAAGGATTTCTCTCGCGGGTTGTGAGAGCCCGAATCGCTGCGGTTGATCTCGTCGAATTCACGCAGCAATTCCTTTTGCCGCCCGGTCAAGTTGATCGGCGTTTCGATCACCACATGACAGTAGAGGTCGCCCGGGTGGCTTGAGCGCACCCCCTTGATGCCCTTGCCGCGCAGGCGGAAGGTGCGCCCACTTTGGGTCTCCGGCGGCACCTTGATTTCGGCGGCGCCATCGAGGGTGGGAATCTCCACCGATCCGCCCAAAGCCGCGGTGGCGAAGCTGACCGGCATTTCACAATGCAGGTCATCGGCTTCGCGCTGAAAGACCGTGTGCGCCTTGAGCGACATCTGCACGTAGAGGTCGCCAGGCGGGCCGCCGTTGGCTCCGGGTTCGCCTTCGCCGGTGAGGCGGATGCGGTCACCCTCGTCAACCCCCGACGGAATCTTGATCGACAGGGTCTTCTGGCGCTTGACGCGCCCGGCACCGTCGCAGGACTTGCACGGGTCGGAGATGATCTTGCCGCCGCCGTGACATTTCGGGCAGGTCTGCTGGATAGAGAAAAATCCCTGCTGCACGCGCACCTGCCCGTTGCCGCCACAGGTGGTGCAGGCCTTGGGGCTGGTGCCGACCTTGGCACCCGTTCCGCGACAGGTTTCGCATGCCTCGATGGCCGGAATGCGGATCTTGGTTTCGTAGCCGCGCGCGGCTTGCTCCAGGGTGATTTCCAGGTTGTAGCGCAAGTCGGAGCCACGATACACGTTAGAGCCGCCGCGCCCGCGCCCGCCGCCACCGCCAAAAATGCCCTCGAAGATATCGCCGAACGCGTCTGAAAAGCCGCCGAATCCCTGCCCGCCCTGTCCGCCGGCCGCCGGGTCAACCCCGGCATGCCCGAAGCGGTCGTAGGCCGCACGCTTGTTGGCGTCGGTCAGGATCTCGTAGGCTTCCTTGACCTCCTTGAACTTTTCCTCCGAGTCTTTGGCAGCGTCGCCCTGATTGCGGTCAGGGTGATGTTTCATCGCCAGTTTGCGATAAGCCTTCTTGATCTCGTCTTCGTCGGCACCTTTATTGACGCCCAACACTTCGTAGTAATCGCGCTTTGCCATTCAGCAACCCCAATCCACACCAACGGGAACGGCCGGATTGAGCGTCGCGCAAAAGCGCGAGCGCTCGAATCCGGCCACATAAAACGGCGTCTTTCCACCTCTGGCCTCAAGCCAGTCGTGGAAAGACGTCCGGTTTATGCCTTCTTGTCCTTTACTTCAGTGAACTCCGCATCGACCACATTGCTGTCGTCTTTTTTCTCGGCCTTCGGACCCGCGCCACCCATGCCGCCACCCTCGGCCGGCCCGGCCTGCGCGCCGGCTTCGCCCGCCTGCGTTTCGGCATACATTTTTTCGCCAAGCTTCTGCGAAACCGTCATCAGCGCCTGGGTCTTGGCTTCGATCGCATCCTTGTCGTCGGTCTTGAGAGCCTCTTCGAGATCCTTGATCGCGGCTTCGATTTTCGGCTTCTCGTCGGGCACCTTGTCACCGTGTTCGACCAGCGATTTCTTCATCGAATGCACCAGATTGTCGGCCTGGTTCCTGGCCTGCACCAACTCCAACTTTTTCTTGTCGTCGGCGGCATTGGCTTCGGCATCCTTGACCATGCGCTGGACCTCTTCGTCCGACAGCCCGGAATTGGCCTTGATAGTGATCTTGTTTTCTTTACCGGTGGCCTTGTCGCGCGCGTTCACGTGCAGGATGCCGTTGGCGTCGATGTCGAAGCTCACCTCGATCTGCGGCATGCCGCGCGGCGAGGGCGGGATCCCTTCCAGGTTGAACTGACCCAGGCTCTTGTTGCCGCCGGCCACGTCGCGCTCGCCCTGCAGCACGTGAATGGTCACCGCGCCCTGGTTGTCGTCGGCGGTCGAAAACACCTGGCTGGTCTTGGTCGGGATGGTGGTGTTCTTGGTGATCAGCTTGGTCATCACGCCTCCCAGGGTTTCGATCCCCAGTGACAAGGGCGTGACGTCGAGCAGCAGCACATCCTTGCGGTCACCGGACAGGACCGCGCCCTGAATCGCGGCACCCACCGCGACGGCCTCGTCGGGGTTGACGTCCTTGCGCGGTTCGCGGCCGAAGATCTCCTTGACCTTGTCCTGCACCTTGGGCATGCGCGTCATGCCGCCCACCAGGATCACGTCCGAGATGTCAGCCAACTTGACGCCGGAATCCTTGATCGCGGTAAGGCAGGGGCCGGCGGTGCGCTCGATCAGTTCCTCGACCAGGCTTTCCAGCTTGGCGCGCGTCAGCTTGACCGACATGTGCTTGGGGCCTGCCGCATCGGCAGTGATATAGGGGAGGTTGATCTCGGTCTGCTGCGAGGAAGAGAGTTCAATCTTGGCTTTTTCGGCCGCTTCCTTGAGACGCTGCAGTGCCAGCACATCTTTTTTCAGGTCGATGCCCTGGTCCTTCCTGAATTCGTCGCACAGGTAATCCATCACGCGCTGGTCGAAATCCTCGCCGCCCAGGAAGGTGTCGCCGTTGGTCGATAGCACCTCGAACTGCTTTTCGCCGTCGACGTCCGCGATCTCGATGATCGAGATATCGAAGGTGCCGCCACCCAAGTCATAGACGGCGATTTTGGAATCGCCCTTGCCATGCTTGTCGATACCGAACGCCAGTGCGGCGGCGGTCGGCTCGTTGATGATGCGCTTGACGTCCAGGCCGGCGATCTTGCCGGCATCCTTGGTGGCCTGGCGCTGGCTGTCGTTGAAGTACGCGGGCACCGTGATGACCGCCTCTGTGACTTCCTCGCCCAGGTAGTCCTCAGCGGTTTTCTTCATCTTGCGCAGCACTTCGGCCGAAATCTGCGGCGGCGCCAGTTTCTTGTTGCGCACCTCTACCCAGGCGTCGCCGTTGTCGGCCTTGACGATCCCGTAGGGCATCAGGCCGATGTCCTTCTGAACTTCCTTTTCCTCGAAGCGGCGCCCGATCAGGCGCTTGACCGCGTACAGCGTGTTTTTCGGGTTGGTCACGGCTTGGCGCTTGGCCGATGCCCCAACGGTGATCTCGCCGTCTTCCATGTAGGCGATGATCGAGGGGGTAGTGCGCGCGCCTTCCGCATTCTCGATCACCTTGGGCGTGTCGCCCTCCAGAATCGCTACACACGAATTGGTCGTGCCCAGGTCAATGCCGATAATTCTTGCCATGTCAGTCTCCGTGAATGCTATAAGTCTCAGATGGAATCGATATGCCGCTCAAACCCGTGCTTTTCAAGGGGCAATGGCGCGGCAGCCAGGTGATCTTTCAAGCGTCGCGCGCCTTGGCGACTGTCACCAGCGCGGGGCGCAGAACGCGGTCGTGGATCCGGTAACCCTTTTGCAGCACCGCAACTACGTGGTTGGGTTCGATTTCGGCTTCCACCATCGAAATCGCCTGGTGCATGTTGGGATCGAATCTTGCCCCGATCGGGTTCAATTCACTGATCTTGGCGCGCTCGAAGGCGGCAACCAGTTGCTTTAGGGTCAGTTCCACCCCGCTTTTGAGGGTTTCCGGCGAGGCGGTGTGGTCGTTCAAGGCCGCTTCAAGGCTATCCTTGACCGGTACCAGGCTTTCGGCAAAATTCTCCGCCGCGTACTTGTGGGTATTGGCAATATCGGTCTGTGCGCGGCGCCGTGTGTTGTCGGTTTCGGCCTTGGCGCGTAGGAAATTCTCGCGCGCCTCGGACAACTGCGCTTCGAGTTCGATGATGCGGTCCTCGTTGCTCTGAAACGGCAGGGCGGCTTCGGCCGCCTGCGCTTGGTTGATCTCTTGTGGCTTTGCTTCGTCGGTCATGAAAAACTCCGCTGAAAACATGGCTGATTGCTTCCGTTGCGGTCGATGATGGGGACGCCGGCCGGCTTTTCAAGCCCCCGCGCGGCACTTCGATCCTTACTTTTGCGGGAGACTTGTGCTTGTGCTGGCCGGTGAAACAACATATAATTATGGGCTGCCCGCTGTTAGGATGTCGGAAAAAATATGCCTACTGTTCGTCTCAAGGAAAATGAGCCTTTCGAAGTCGCGATGCGTCGTTTCAAGCGCACGATCGAGAAAACTGGTCTGTTGACCGAGTTGCGCGCGCGCGAGTTCTACGAAAAGCCGACTTCGGAGCGCAAGCGCAAGCATGCGGCGGCCGTCAAGCGCACCTACAAGCGCCTGAAGAGCCAGCAACTGCCGCCGAAGCTGTACTGATTTCTGATCCGCAGTTTCGGAAGGCCGCGGGTGTCTCCTACCCCGCGGCTTTTTGTCGTCCAGGGCGGGGAGCCCGTTCGGGAATGGCGCTCAATATTCAGTGAAACACTGGGGTTCACCATGCTGCTCAAGGAACGCATCACCGAAGACATGAAGACCGCCATGCGCGCCCGCGATAGTCAGCGCCTTTCGGCCATCCGCATGCTGCTGTCCGCCTGCAAGCAGGTCGAGGTCGACCGGCGCATTGAACTGGCCGACGTGGACGTCATCGCGATCGTCGAAAAGGAACTCAAGAAGCGTCGTGATTCCGTGACCCAGTACCGGGCGGCAAAGCGCGATGATCTGGCTGACGGCGAGGAATTCGAGGTTGGAGTGCTGTCGGCCTATTTGCCGCGGCAGGCTTCGCGTGACGAGATCGAAGCGGTTCTGGCACAAGCGCTGGCCGAGGCTGGCGCGGGCGGGCCCGCGATCATGGGTAAGGTCATGGCTGTTCTCAGGACCAAACTGGCCGGGCGCGCCGACATGGCGCAACTATCGGCTGTGGTCAAGGCCAGGCTTGCGGGCTGAGGCGAAAGCCAGAAGGTCGCAGAGCGGCGTTACTGGGGTGGGCCGGCTTTCTCGATGCCGCTGATTTTGGTCCCGGGTTTCAAGTTTTTGGCCTTGAACCAGCCTAGATTCATTTCCAGCGCATAGCGCGCCGGCTTGGCGCTGCAGTGACTGTCCTCGGTTTGCGGCTTCATGTCTTCGACATTGAGAATGACCCCGCTGTCGTCGATAAATGCGACAGAAAGCGGCAGCAGCGTGTTTTTCATCCACATGCACTGTCGGTCACGCTCCGGGAAGACAAACAGCATGCCTTCGTTGGCGCCCATCTTCTCGCGCAGCATCAAGCCTTGCATGCGGGTGCCGTGGTTCGCGGCGACTTCTGCCTTGATCAGGTAGAGGCCGATCTGCAACTGTATGGCAGGCAGGGGCGGTTGTCCCTGGGCGCGTGCGCCTGGCGTTGCAAAAAGGGTTGCCAGCAGAGTCACACACGCAGCACTGCGCAATAGACCGGGGAGCATGGTGTCAGGCGCTCAACAAGGTTGGAAAGGAAGCCAGATTCTAGCTGCGCGGCGAGATGCGAGCCAAAAAAAACCGGGCGGCAAGCCCGGTTTTTTTAATGGCGGGGATTTCTTCCGCGATTACTTCTTGGCTTCAGGCTTGGCTTTTTTCTCTTTTTTGGCCTTTTTCTCTTTTTTCTCTTTCTTGGCAGGTGCGTCTTTTTTCATCTCAGCCTTGGGCGCATCGGCTTTCGGTGCGTCAGCCTTTTTGTCTTGCGCGAAGCCAACAGACGAAGCGGTGGCGATGACGCCGGCGAGCAGTACGGACAGAAGTTTGTTCATTTTGAATTCCTTGTCTTGAAGGTTCGAACGTTTTGCAGGATTGACCTCCTCGGTCACTGCAAATAACGCGGCCTTAATCCGCTGGTTGACAGCTTTCGCATCGATTTTGCGAAAACCTGCGCCATGCCCACAAAGAAGCCAGTGACCCGGATATTCAGACATGCCACGAAGCAAACCGCCTCCTTTTTAGCGCCGATTCCCGACTTGATGCCCGCCTGGCTCTTGGCTTTTTCACTTTGGCAGCGAACTTGACGACGACGACGCGATGCATTCAGCCAATGCGGCCGGGCCCGGTTGGCGCTCGCCCCGGCGCCACTGGCGATCAAGGCCGCAGCAGTGATCGCAATCAGGTGCTTCTGCCAAAATCGTTCTGTCTGGTATGCGCGGCCATTGGTATGTCCTGCGGACCTATTGCCGCGCGGCGGGCACTGTAGGCGACGCCCGACTCGCGGGTTGACGCGATTTTTTCCCAAGTTGGGTCGCGTCGAAATCACATGATTGTCCCGGCGCCAGATTCCCGAGCTGGAACGGCCCGATGGAGTGGCGGATCAGGCGCAGCGTCGGCCATCCACATTTTGCCGTCATCCGCCTTATTTGCCGATTTTTGCCCTCTGTAATCCGGATTTCGAGCCAGGTTGTGGGAATCGCCTTGCGAACGCGGATCGGGGGCGAGCGAGGCCACAGGCCGGCCGGTTCATCGATTACACAGACCTTGCAGGCTCGGGTGACAAAATCACCAAGGTCAACGCCAGCGGCGAGACGCCGCAATGCCCCCGTGTCGGGCGCGCCCTCGACTTGCACCCAATAACACTTTTCGAGTTTGTGGCGCGGCTCTGCGATGCCGTGTTGCAGTGCGCCATCCGCGGTCAGCAGCAGTAGTCCTTCGCTGTCGGTGTCGAGCCGTCCGGCGGCATACACCTGAGGAACCCTGACGTAGTCGGCCAGCGTCGGGTGGTCCTTGTGCGGGGAAAACTGGCATATCACGCCAAACGGCTTGTTCAGGCCGATCAGGCGGGACTTCATCGCTACACCTTCCGACGGTTGTCGGGCAAGCCCTCGCCCGCTGGTCACGCTCGTCACGGGGCGGCAGCCCGATGGCGTCGCGCCGGTCGAATCGACTGGGTCTTCCAAGCGTGTTTGCCTATTTGCCCGTGGGTCACAGCGAACTGGTGCTCCCTGAGGGACTTGAATCCAGGCAATTTCATTGGTAAGAAAGGTTGGGACAGGTTTTCACCGCCGCCGTCGGGGGGAATGCAGCCATGACCTTTCGCATCGTCAAGCCATTTCAACATACTGCCAGGAAAACGCTGAACAAGGCCGTGGAATACGGAGTTTCAAACGAAGACCCGTATCGATTGAGCGGGCTGCAAAAGTGTCTTTCGCGATCTACGGGCTTGTTCAGTGTTTCCCGACGCATGCGCCCACCCAATGAGATTGCGCCGGCGATTGTCGAAGGCCGCGCAGAGACCCGCCTTAGCCGGTCTGGAGCATGCACTCGGCGTCGATTCTGGGACAATCCGTAGCTGACGAAGCAGCATTTGCATCTTTTTGGGAGCTTCACAAGCCAAACCTTTCACTTTTTACGGCGTCCAAGCTTGCAAATCAAGCGACATCCCGGCGCTTGGCCGCGCGTTGTTGTATTTTTCACCACGAGGCCATTTGAAAACCCGGGTTGGCGCCCCATTTACCCTATTCTCCCGGTTGCGGATTAGATGCGGATGGATACAATTTCGACATGGCAAACAAGTTTGATTCGGACGGCGGCACAGTCCTTGAGCAACAGAAGCAGCAGGTCAAACCGCCGCCGATGTACAAAGTGCTCCTGCTCAACGACGACTACACGCCGATGGAGTTCGTTGTCAGCACCATCCAGCAATTTTTCAACAAAAGTCGCGAGCAGGCGACCCAGATCATGCTCAAGGTGCATCGCGAAGGCATGGCTGTTTGCGGGATCTATCCCAAAGATATGGCCGGTACCAAGGTTGAACTGGTAACCCAGCATGCGCGCGCGCATCAGCATCCGCTTCAGTGCACAATGGAAGAAACCGAGTAAACCTTCTGACAAGGCGCCGCAATTTTTTGGGCGCCTCAAAATGGTTTTGGTGTAGAGTTTGTTTGCATGCCGGATACTCCGGCGATTAAGGCGAAAAATGATTGCGCAAGAGTTGGAAGTCAGCCTGCACATGGCGTTTGTCGAAGCGCGGCAAAAGCGGCATGAGTTCATCACCGTTGAACACCTGCTTCTGGCCCTCCTGGATAACCCGACCGCGGCCGAAGTAATGCGTGCGGTGGGCGCCAATATCGATGACCTGCGCAAGAATCTCGGCCAGTTCATCGGGGAGCACACACCCACCGTGGCCGGCACCGAGGATGTCGACACGCAGCCGACCTTGGGTTTCCAGCGCGTGATCCAGCGCGCCATCATGCATGTCCAATCATCGTCGAACGGCAAGAAGGAAGTCACCGGCGCCAACGTGCTGGTAGCGATCTTCGGCGAAAAGGATTCGCACGCGGTGTACTACCTGCATCAACAGGGCATCACCAGGCTCGATGTGGTCAACTACATCAGCCACGGCATCACCAAGCAGCCGCCCGAGAAGGAAAAGGCCGGTGCTGACAAGGCCGAGAACCAGGAGACCGAACAGGAAAGCGATGGCAAGCAAAGCCCATTGGAACAATACACGCAGAATCTGAACAAATCGGCGGCCGAGGGCAAGATCGATCCGCTGATTGGCCGCGAACTCGAACTTGACCGGGTGATTCAGACGCTGTGCCGGCGCCGCAAGAATAATCCCCTGCTGGTGGGCGAGGCAGGTGTGGGCAAAACCGCGATCGCCGAAGGGCTGGCCAAGCGCATTGTCGAAGGCGAAGTGCCCGAGATACTCAAGGACTCGGTGGTCTATTCGCTCGACATGGGCTCGTTACTGGCCGGTACCAAGTACCGTGGTGATTTCGAGCAACGTCTGAAGGGCGTGCTCAAGAAGCTGACCAACAATCCGAAGGCGATACTGTTCATTGACGAGATCCACACCCTGATCGGGGCCGGTGCTGCCTCAGGGGGCACGCTGGATGCGTCCAACCTGCTCAAGCCGGCGCTGTCCAGCGGGCAGCTAAAGTGCATCGGCGCCACCACTTATGTCGAGTACCGTGGCGTGTTCGAGAAAGATCATGCTCTGGCTCGTCGCTTCCAGAAGATCGATGTCAACGAACCTTCAGTGGACGAAACCGTGCAGATCTTGCGCGGCCTGAAATCACGCTTCGAAGAGCATCACGGCATCAAATACTCGGCGTCCGCCATCACGACCGCTGCCGAGCTGTCGGCGCGCTATATCAACGATCGCCAATTGCCTGACAAGGCCATCGACGTGATCGACGAAGCCGGCGCGGCGCAGCGCATCCTGCCCAAATCCAAGCAAAAGAAGGTGATCGGCAAGACCGACATCGAGGAAATCATCGCCAAAATTGCGCGCATCCCGCCGCACAACGTGTCGTCGGACGATCGCAGCAAGTTGGCCAATCTCGATCGCGACATGAAGAACGTGGTGTTCGGCCAGGATCCGGCGATCGAGGCGCTAGCGGGCGCCATCAAGATGGCGCGCTCCGGCCTGGGCAATCCGCAAAAGCCGATCGGCAACTTCCTGTTTTCCGGCCCGACCGGGGTCGGCAAGACCGAGGCCGCGCGCCAGCTGGCGTATACGATGGGCATCGAACTGATTCGCTTCGACATGTCCGAGTACATGGAGCGTCATGCCGTGAGTCGCCTGATCGGCGCGCCACCCGGTTACGTGGGCTTCGATCAGGGTGGGCTGTTGACCGAGGCGATCTCCAAGAAGCCGCATGCCGTGCTGCTCCTCGACGAAATCGAAAAGGCCCATCCGGACATTTTCAACATTCTCCTGCAGGTCATGGACCACGGCACCCTGACCGACAACAATGGACGCAAGGCGGATTTCCGCAACGTGATCATCATCATGACCACCAATGCAGGCGCCGAGTCGTTGCAAAAGTCGTCGATGGGGTTCACCAATGCCAAGCAGGCGGGCGACGAAATGGGCGACATCAAGCGCATGTTCACCCCCGAGTTCCGCAATCGTCTCGACGCGATCATCTCGTTCAAGGCGCTCAACGAGGATGTCATCTTGCGCGTGGTCGACAAGTTCCTGATGCAGCTTGAACAACAGTTGCACGAGAAAAAAGTCGAAGCGATCTTTACCGATGCCTTGCGCAAGCACCTTGCCAAGAAAGGCTTCGACCCGCTCATGGGGGCGCGTCCGATGTCACGCCTGATCCAGGACACCATTCGCAAAGCCTTGGCCGACGAACTGCTGTTCGGAAAGTTGGTGACCGGGGGAAAGGTCACGGTCGATCTCGACGGCGAGGGCGACGACGCCAAGGTCAAGCTCACTGTGCATGCGGGTGAAGAACCCAAATCCGACGGCAAGACCAACGACGAACCGGTCGAAGTGCTTTGATTTTTTCTGCCTAATTACAAGGCCGCCCGAGGGCGGCCTTTTTTTGTCGGTGCGCAGCATGTCTATATCGCTCGCGGCTATTTCATTTCTGCCGGCGCATCGGGTACATTACGCATCGATACAAATGACTGACAAGCGCAAAGGGAGGCAATACAGCATGAGACTTGAACACTTATTGGCGTTGGCCCTGGCGTTTGCCGCGGCCTCGGTATCGGCTCAGGACCGCCATCAAGGACGCAATCTGGCGGCGCAGTGTGCCAATTGCCATGGCACCAATGGACACAGCCAGGGAGGCATTCCGGGCCTTGCCGGCCAGTCACAGGCTGGCATGATCGCGCAGATGAATGCCTTCAAAAGTGGCCAGCGCAGCGGACCGGCGGCGACCATCATGCATCAGATCGCCAAGGGCTACACCGATGAACAGATTGCTCTGATGGCGGCGTTTTTCGCCGCCCAGAAGCCGACCAGGTAAGGGGCGCCATGCAAAACTCTTCCAGGCGTTTCGCGCGCCGCGATTTCCTCCGGGCCTCGGGCGCTGCCGGTGCGCTGGCGCTGGCCGGTTGCGCCACCACCGCGACGCCGCCTGCCAAGATCGGGCGCGTCATCGTGATCGGTGGCGGCTACGGTGGCGCCACCGCGGCCAAGTATCTGCGGATGTGGTCGGAGGGCGCGATTGAAGTGTTCATGATCGAGATGAACCGCAGCTTCGTTTCCTGCCCATTGTCGAACCTGGTGCTCGGCGGCAGCCGCAAGATCGAGGATCTGACCGTGGGTTATGCAGGCTTGCGTGAATACGGCGTGCAGGTGATCAACGATGAAGTCACCAAGGTCAACGTCGACAAGAAAACGGTCGAGTTGAAAAAGATCCAGGATCTCGCGTATGACCGCCTGGTTGTTGCGCCGGGTGTCGATTTCATGTTTGACCAGATCGGTGCTTTCAAGGATCCGAAGGCCCGCGAACAGGTACTGCACGCATGGAAGGCGGGGCCTGACACGGTCGCCTTGCGCCGGCAACTGGAAGCCATGCGCGATGGTGGCGTCTATGTTTTGTCGATTCCGCGCGCGCCGTATCGCTGCCCGCCCGGTCCCTATGAGCGTGCGTGCCAGGTCGCTCATTATTTCAAGCAGTCCAAGCCGAAAAGCAAAGTCGTCATCTTGGACGCCAATGAAGATGTGATCTCCAAGCCCGCCTTGTTCAAGGCGCAATGGAATGGCCAGTACAAGGGCTTGATCGAGTACCGCAACAACAGCGAGGTCAGGGACGTCAACCTGGCGACGCTGTCCGCGGTGCTCGATGTCGGTGCGGATGTCAAGGCCGATGTGCTCAACGTGCTGCCGCCGATGCGGGCTGGCAATATCGCGCAGCAGGCGGGACTGATCACGGCAAACAACCGCTGGTGTGGAGTCGACTGGCTCAGCATGGAATCGATAGCGCGGCCGGGCATTCATGTGCTTGGCGACTCCACCTTGGCGGCCGCGGCCATGCCCAAGTCGGGTCATATGGCCAATCAGCATGCCAAGGTTGCAGCGGCTGCGATCGTTGAACTGATGAACGGGCGCACCCCATCGCCGGCGCCGATGATGGCCAACACCTGCTACTCGTTTGTGGACGACCGCAACGTGGTGCATGTGGCCAGCGTGCATGCCTATGATCCGAAAGACAAGACCATGAAGACAGTGCCGGGTTCAGGCGGGCTGTCGACTGCGGCCTCCGAGTTGGAGGGCGCCTACGCCAACGCCTGGGCCAAAAACATCTGGCACGACATGCTGGGTTGAAGGCGACGTGATTGCAGGTGGGGTACAAACGGCGCCGCAAGGCGCCGTTTGTACTTACTTGGCTTCCGTGCGGCGTATGTTGCGGCGCAATTCGAGTTGCGCGTTTTCCAGTGTCACCGCAACCGGCGCGGTCGGGTCGATGACCAGTTCATAGTCGCCGATCTCCGCCACATCGATCACGAGCATGGTGCGCGATATCACCTGCGCGCTCTCGCTCATGGGGGTGCTGGTGTTGTTGACCTGAAATGTGCCAGACGCAACGCTCACGCCGCCCTTGCTCAAGGTGGCGCGATAGTTGTTCCACTTGCCGGCCTCCGCGGCGTTCGCCGCATAAGCCGCCTGCAGATTGAGTGCGATCGGGTTCATGTCGGGCCCGAGCGTGACAGTCAGCGGCGCGTAGCCGCTACCCCGTGGTTGCAGCGGGAAGCGCGCTACCTGCTCGCCGGTAAACAGGCCGTCGCAACCGGCGCTCAGGAGACTCAATACAAGGGCGGGGAAGGTGTGTTTGCGCATGTGACCCTGAGGGATTGTTGTGATTTGGCTGAGATCGGTGGGCCCGACAACTTGCTGCCCCCAGGTCTGCCAACCAACGTTTAGCGTTTCCCCAAGCGCCAATCCATGGTGGTAGAACAGGCCGTGATCTACAAATTGCTATATGGAGAAGTCGGCAACCACGGGGGCGTGGTCGGAGGGCTTTTCAAGCTTGCGCGGTGCCCGGTCGATGACGCAAGCGCGACAATCCGCGGCCAGTTGAGGTGACGCCAGGATATGGTCGATGCGCATGCCGGCATTGCGCCGAAAGCCCAGCATGCGGTAGTCCCACCAGGAAAAGCTCTTTTCGGCCTGCTCGAACAGGCGGTAGCAATCGATCATGCCCTGGCCCAGCAATGCTCTCCAGGCAGCCCGTTCCTGCGGGCTGACCAGCACCTGCCCTTCCCAGGCGGCCGGGTCGTGCACGTCACGGTCTTCCGGTGCGATGTTGTAGTCACCCAGCAGGGCCAGTCTGGGGTGCTGTGTGAGTTGCTGCGTCATGTAAGCCTGCATGGCGTCCAGCCAGTCAAGCTTGTAGCGGTACTTGTCCGATTCGAGGCTCTGGCCATTCGGGAAGTAGGCGCACACAATGCGCACACCGCCAATGGTCGCCGCGATCACACGCCTTTGCTCGTCGGCATAGTCGGGAATGTCGGCGCTGATATCAGCCATCGGCAGGCGCGACAGGATGGCAACGCCGTTATAGGTTTTCTGGCCATTGACCGCCGAATCGTAACCAGCGGCCCGCAGTTCGGCCTGCGGGTACTTTTCGTTGCTCAGCTTGAGTTCCTGCAGGCACAGCACGTCGACATCCGCTGTGGCCAGCCAGTCAAGTACATGTCCCAGGCGGACGTTCAACGAATTCACGTTCCAGGTGGCTAAGCGCATGAGATTTCCGTGCAACACAAAGACGCCGTCAATCTGGCGGTTCCTGAGAGCCGCAGGCAGGCTCGGTCGAACCTCAAAGTATCAGGCAGTCGGCTGAGCCTCTTCGATCGCCCGGGTCGTACCACCGTAAAGACAGTAGGTCCAGCGCCTTCAGAAGCCCTTGAACCATGAAGGCCGATTTGCAGCCGGGTCGGGTGCCGGTGAGGCGCCGGTGGGGGGCGCATTGCCAGCCGGTGGCGCATTGGCCCCCGGTGCTGCCGCAGGCCCACCCGGTGCTGGTGGAGCGGATGCCGTAGTGCTGGGCGGGGTGAACGGCGCTGCCGGTGCGGCGGGCGGATTCTTGTAGCTCGTCGGCAGCAGACTGTTGGGCGGATAGCCGGCGACGTTGAGCGCGCCGTTCCAGGCGCCCTCTTCAAAGCCGACCTGCTTGCCGCTGCCTACTGTCATCACCGGCACCTGGGCGGCGCCGGTTGCATCCTTGAAGACCTTGAAGTCATCCTGGTTGCGTACGGTTTTCTCGGTAAACGGCACGCCACGCTTGACCAGCAGGTTGCGGCCCTGGTTGCAAGGCTCGCACTCGTTGCTGGTGTAAAGGGTCACCGGGAAATTCTTGACCGCTTGTTGCAACGCGAATGGCAAGCCGCCGCCGC
Source organism: Burkholderiales bacterium (assembly GCA_040382235.1). Taxonomy (GTDB): domain Bacteria; phylum Pseudomonadota; class Gammaproteobacteria; order Burkholderiales; family JAEUOS01; genus JAEUOS01. Next base: position 32,287 of record JBEIFV010000012.1, on the reverse strand, counting down.
CGGCACTGGCGGATGCTGCCGTCGCTGTGTTGCCAACGGTGGCAGGCTTCTGCACGGCCTTGGCCGAAGGTGGCGGCGGTTGGTCGCTATAGACGACGCGGCCGTCCGGCCCGATATACTTGTATTGCGCAAAAACAGTGCTTGCGCAGAGCGCGACCAGCCCGCAGGCCAGTAGCGTGAATGATTTGGAAAATCTGCGAAATTGCATCTGCGTCTCCTTAAAAATCATGGAGTTATGCCGGAATCATACCATTGTGTCTGAGCAGCGCATCGATTCTGGGTGCGCGGCCGCGAAAAGCCTGGAAATTCTCGGCCGCGGGGCGACTGCCGCCCATGGCAAGAATTTCCGCAAGAAAGCGCGCTCCGACCGCAGCATCGAACACGCCCTCTTCCTCGAAGGCGCTGTAGGCATCGGCCGACAGCACTTCGGCCCATTTATAGCTGTAGTAGCCAGCGGCGTACCCACCGGCGAAGATGTGCGAAAAATTGTTGGGAAAACGGGCGTAGGCCGGTGGGCGCATGACGGCGACACGGTCCCGTACCGTCTCGAGCAAGGCCATCGGCGTCTGGTGGGTGCGATCGAATTCGTGGTGCAGCAGGATATCGAACAGTGAATACTCGATCTGCCTTACCGTCTGCATACCGGCCTGGAAATTCCTGGCGGCAAGCATCTTGTCAAACAGGCTCTTCGGCAGGGGTCCTCCCGTGTCCACGTGCCCGGTCATATGCTTCAGAACCTCCCATTCCCAGCAAAAATTTTCCATGAACTGGCTTGGCAATTCGACCGCATCCCATTCGACGCCGTTGATTCCCGCCACGCCCAGTTCATCGATCCGGGTCAGCATGTGGTGCAGGCCGTGGCCGAATTCGTGGAATAGCGTGATCACATCGTCATGGGTGAATAACGCCGGGCGCCTTTTTCCGTTGACCTCGCCCACGCCGCGCGCGAAGTTGCAGGTCAGGTAGGCCACCGGGGTCTGCATGCCACTGCCCTTGCGACGGCGTGTGATCGCATCATCCATCCAGGCGCCGCCGCGCTTGATGTCGCGTGCGTAGAGGTCCAGGTAGAACTGGCCCACCAATTCACCTGTGGCAGTCTCGATTCGATAAAAGCTCGCATCGCTATGCCATACCGGCGCCGTGTCGGGCCGGATGCGCACCTTGAATAACGTTTCGACCACCTTGAACAAACCGGCCAGCACGCGCGGCTCGGGAAAGTATTCCTTCACTTCCTGGTCTGAAAATGCGTAGCGCGCTTGGCGTAGTTTTTCCGACGCGTAAAGCGTATCCCAGGCTTCGAGCACCTGCAGGTCCAGCGACTCGCGCGCGAATGCGCCAAGCTCCCGCATGTCGCGCTCTGCGAACGGTTTGGCGCGCAGCGCCAAGTCGTCCAGAAATTGCTGCACTTCTTCAGGCGTCTTGGCCATTTTCGGCACCAATGACACGCAGGCGAAACTGTCGTAACCCAGGAGAGCGGCCTCCTCCGCGCGCAGCGCAAGAATGCGGTCGATCAGTGGCGTGTTGTCGAGCTTGGCATCGCCAAACTCGGAGGCGCGCGTCACGTTGGCCTTGTAGACGGTTTCACGCAGGGCGCGATCGTCGGCATATTGCAGCACCGGCAGGTAAGAAGGCGCCTGCAGGGTGAATTTCCAGCCTGCTTTTCCATCCTTCGCGGCCGCTTCGAGCGCTGCCTGGCGCACGTCAGCCGGCAGTCCCGCCAGACGGCTCTCGTCCTCGATATGGAGCGAAAACGCGTTGGTGGCGTCCAGCACGTTTTCGGAAAATTTCGAGCCCAGTGCCGCCTGTTCCTCGGCGATCTGCTTGAAGCGCGCTTTTTTTTCGTCCGGCAACTCCGCGCCGCCCAGGCGGAAATCACGAATTTCGTTATCGACGATGCGGCGGCGTGGCAGGCTCAGGTCACCATAGACCGGCGAGGCACGCAGTGCCTTGTACTTGGCAAACAGCGCCAGGTTCTGCCCCAGGTCGGTCCAGTACTCGGTGACCTTGGGCAGGTTCTCGTTGTACGCATCACGCAATTCAGGGCTGTCCTTGACCGCGTGCAGATGGCCTACGGCACCCCAGGCGCGCGACAGGCGCTCGTTCGCATCTTCAAGCGGGGTGACAAAACCATCCCAGTCCAATGCATTGGTATCGGCGGTGACGCGCAGGACGGTCTGGCGGCAGGCGTCGAGCAGGTTGTCGACGGCCGGCGAGACATGCGCGCTTTCGATCTCGGCGAAGCGCGGCAGGCCGGAAAAATCGAGCAGGGGATTATTGGACGAGGTCATCGGGTTTCAGCAGCTTTCAGGGTATTGGCAAGCAACATGGCAATGGTCATCGGACCCACCCCGCCGGGCACCGGGGTGAGCCAACCGGCTACCTCGCGCACTCCGGCGAAATCGACGTCGCCGCAGAGTTTGCCGGCGGCATCGCGGTTCATGCCCACGTCGATCACGCAGGCCCCGGGTTTGACCATGTCGGCGCTCACCAGGTTCACGCGGCCGACGGCAGCGACCAGGATATCGGCCTGGCACGTAATGGCGGCCAGGCCCTGTGTCTTCGAGTGACAAACTGTGACGGTGGCGCCAGCTTGCAAGAGCAGCAGCGCCATCGGTTTGCCGACAATGTTGGAACGGCCGATCACCACCGCATGGCGACCTGCGGGGTCGATGCCTTCGGATTTGAGCATTTCCATCACGCCCGCCGGAGTGCAAGGCGCGAAGCCGGGCAGGCCGGTCAAGAGTGCGCCGGCGCTGGCGACGTGGAAGCCATCGACATCCTTGGCCGGTGCAATCGCTTCGATCACGCGGTGGCTGTCGATGTGCGCCGGCAGGGGCAACTGCACCAGGATGCCGTGCAGGTTTGCGTCGGCATTCAGTTCGGCTAGGCGGGCCAGCAGGGATGATTCGCTGGTGTCTGCCGGCAGCGCGATCATTTGCGAGTGAAAACCGGCTTCTTCACAAGCTCGCACCTTGTTGCGCACATAGACCTTCGAGGCCGGATTGTCACCAACGATGACCACTGCAAGCCCGGGTGGGCGCCCGTGTGCCGCCAGCGCCAGCGCGCGCTCGCGGAATTGCAGGCGCAGACGCTGCGCCAGCGCGGCGCCATCGATCAGTCGAGCAGTCATGTCGAAACAGAGGTGGTGAGCAAGAGTTGAAAGAAAGGAAACCGGTTGCGGTCTGAGTGCCGATCAGATTGCGCCGAAAATCGTTTCGAATTCCCATTCCCGGCGGCAGCGCAAACCGCTAGTCAATACTGGGGCTGTGATTGAGGCAGGCTTCTTGAAGCCGCTTCGCGGCGCTTACGCGGCGTTCCTCTGAAAGGCGGCAAGCGCTGCGTATGTGGCCTCGAGTTTAGCAGGGACGGTGGCGAAAATCGGTGCCAGGCGGGCATAGTGCGCGTGGGTTGCCGCATCCGGCAGGATGCGGCGCGCCGGGTTGTCGAGCAGCGCGACCACATCGCGCAAGGAGCCGGCGCGTCCCAGCGCACGCACCGCCAGCAGGGCAGCACCCTGGGCGGTGGTTTCCGGGTTCTCGGCCACCAGCAGCGGGCGCCCGAACAGATCGGCAGCGGTCTGCAGCCAGAAGCTGGAGTGCGCAAAGCCGCCACCGGCGATGATTTCGTCCACCGGGCCGCCGGCCAGTTCTTCGAGTACGCCCAGAATCAGCGCAAGATTGAACAACACCCCTTCCATCACCGCGCGCACCATGTGGGCCGGGCCATGGCCGAAGTTGAGACCGATGAACGAGGCGCGGGCGTCGCCGTTCCACAGCGGTGCGCGTTCGCCGGCGAGGTAGGGGTGGAACAGCAGGCCCCCTGCGCCCGCCGGGGCTTGCTGCGCCAAAGCTGCAAGTAGCGTGTACGCGTCCCCGGATGAGGGGCCTGTGCCGCCGGCCTGCGCCAAGCCTGAGCGCAATTGCGGAAAGTTGTCGCGCAGCCAGCGTAACGGCAGGCCACCGCCGTTGGTGGCACCTCCGATCACGAATTGTTCAGCCGTGAGCGCATAGCAAAACGTACGCATGGTCGCGTCCGGCGCTGGTCTATCCACCGCCATGCGCAAGGCACCGCTGGTGCCGATGGTCAGTACGGCGCGGCGCCGTGCCTCGCCTGCCAACAGGCCCGCGCCCAGATTGGCCAGGCAGCCATCCGAGCTTCCCAGCACGAACGGAATGCCGCGGTGCAGGCGCATCGCAGTGGCCAGATCGGGTGCCAGATCGCGTAGCAGCGTTTCCGGCCGCGCCACCGGCGAAAGACGTGCCCGTTCGATGCCGGCCACCGCCAACGCGGTCCCACTCCAGTTGCGCTTTGCAAGGCTGTACAAGCCGCTGGCGGAGGCGATCGAATCATCGACGATCCAGCGCTCGAACAGCCGGTGGCAGATGAATTCCTTGATCGAGACGAATTTCTCGGCAGCGGCGAAAACCTCGGGCCGTGTTTCCTTGAGCCATAAAAGCTTGACCAGCGGCGACATCGGGTGAATCGGCACGCCGGTTTCGGCATAGAGCGCCTGTGCGCCGCCTGACGCACGCAGGATCGCCGCCTGGCTCGACGCGCGATTGTCGGCCCAGGTGTAGGCCGGCGTCAGTGCCGCACCCGCCGCGTCCACCGCGATCAGGCTGTGCATGGCTGACGACAGGACCACGCATTCTATGGCCGGCGCGCCGCTCGTCGACAGCTTGCGCAGGCACTTGATCAGAGCCTGCAACACCTGCTCCGGATCGAGTTCGGCCGCCCCGGGTTCCGGCGTATTGAGCGGGTATTCGACTGCTGCTGCGCAACCGGTGAATTGCGCGTCGTCGAACAGCAAGGCGCGGGTGCTCGAGGTGCCGACATCGACAGCGGCGATCAGCATGGAAAAGGCTGCACGTGGCGGAAAGGTAAAATCAGGCGAACCGCATTCTACGGCGCCCGCCTGTGACCTATCGCATCGCTCCCTCGATTCTGTCCGCCGATTTTGCCCGGCTGGGCGAAGAAGTGCGCAACGTGCTGGCCGCCGGCGCCGATGTCGTGCATTTCGACGTCATGGACAATCATTACGTGCCCAACCTGACGATCGGGCCGATGGTGTGCGAAGCGGTGCGCCCGCATGCGGTGAAAGATCGCAAACCGGTGCCGATCGACGTGCATCTGATGGTGCGGCCTGTGGATCGCATCGTGCCCGACTTCGCGCGTGCCGGCGCTGACATCATCAGTTTTCACCCCGAGGCGTCTGACCATGTAGACCGCACGCTTGGATTGATTCGCGAATCCGGCTGCAAGGCTGGTTTGGTGTTCAATCCCGCCACTTCGCTCGATTACCTCGATCACGTGATGGACAAGCTCGACCTGATTCTCATCATGTCGGTCAACCCGGGATTCGGCGGGCAGAAGTTCATCCCGCATGCCCTGGCCAAGTTGAAGGCGGTGCGTGCCCGCATCGACGCGCACCGCGCCGCCGGCGGGCAGGAGATCTGGCTCGAGGTGGATGGCGGCGTCAAGGCGGACAACATCCGCGCCATCGCCCAGGCTGGCGCCGACACTTTCGTCGCCGGCTCGGCCATCTTCGGCGCCGACGACTATGCGCGCGTGATCAGCGCGATGCGCGCCGAACTGGCTGCTGCCTGACAACACATACTCAACCGGTAAAGCGACCATGTCCAACCCTGCCAAACCCGATTCCAGTCCTGCCCAGGCCGTCGCCTCCGGCATGTCCAAAGGCCTTACCAGCTACGGTGATGCCGGCTTTTCGTTGTTCTTGCGCAAGGCCTTCATCAAGGGCGCGGGCTACACCGACCGCGCGCTCGACCGCCCGGTGATCGGCATCACCAATACCGGCAGCGCCTACAACCCCTGCCACGGCAATGCGCCGCAGCTGATCGAGGCGGTCAAGCGCGGCATCCTGATGGCCGGCGGCCTGCCGATGGACTTCCCGACCATCTCCATCCACGAAAGCTTCGCCGCGCCGACCTCGATGTACCTGCGCAACCTGATGTCGATCGACACCGAGGAGCTGATCCGCGCCCAGCCGATGGATGCCATCGTGTTGATCGGCGGCTGCGACAAGACCGTGCCGGCGCAACTGATGGGCGCGGCGTCGGCCGGCCTGCCGGCGATCCAGCTGATCACAGGATCCATGCTGACCGGTTCGCATCGCTCCGAGCGTGTCGGTGCCTGCACCGATTGCCGTCGCTACTGGGCCAAGTTTCGCGCCGAGGAAATCGATGCGGAGGAAGTCGCGGCGGTCAACAACCAGCTGGTCGCATCCGTCGGCACCTGTTCGGTGATGGGCACGGCCAGCACCATGGCCTGCTTGGCCGAGGCGCTCGGCATGACCGTGCCCGGTGGGGCCTCGCCGCCGGCGGTGACGGCCGACCGCATGCGCGTGGCCGAGGCGACCGGCGTCGAGGCGGTCGCGCTGGCCAGAACCGGGCTCACCATCGACAAGATCCTGACCCCGCACGCCTTCGAGAACGCAATGCGCGTGCTGCTGGCCATCGGCGGCTCGACCAACGCCATCGTGCACCTGACCGCGATCGCCGGGCGCATGGGGCTGGACGTCGACCTGCAGGCGCTCGACCGCATGGGGCGCGAAACCCCGGTGCTGCTCGACTTGAAGCCATCGGGCCAGCACTACATGGAGGATTTTCATGATGCCGGCGGCATGGCCACGCTGTTGCGCGAGCTGAAACCCTTGCTGCATCTGGACGCCCTGACGGTCACCGGACGCACACTCGGGCAGGAGATCGAGGCTGCCGGGCCGGGCTTCAAGCAGGACGTGGTGCGCCCGTTCGCCAACCCGATCTTCCGCGAAGGCGGCATCGCGGTACTTGCGGGCAACCTGGCGCCGGGCGGGGCGATCATCAAGCAATCGGCCGCCAATCCGGCGCTGATGGAGCACGAGGGTCGTGCGGTGGTGTTCGAGAACGCGCTCGACCTTGCAGCGCGCATCGATGCGCCCGACCTCGATGTACATGCCGAGGACATCCTGGTGCTCAAGAACATCGGCCCCAAGGGTGCGCCAGGCATGCCCGAGGCCGGGTACCTGCCGATTCCCCTCAAGCTGGCACGCGCCGGCGTCAAGGACATGGTGCGCATCTCCGACGGGCGCATGAGCGGTACCGCCTTTGGCACCATCGTGCTGCACGTGATTCCGGAAGCGGCGATTGGTGGCCCGCTGGCACATGTGCAAAACGGTGACCGCATTCGTCTGTCGGTGGCCAAGCGCGAGCTGTCCTTGCTGGTATCGGCCGAAGAGCTGGCGCGGCGCGCGCAGGCCAATCCGGTCACCGCGCCAACCGCCGCGCGCGGCTATCACAAGCTGTTTCTCGACACCGTGACCCAGGCTGACCGCGGTGCCGATTTTGATTTCTTGCGTGATCCGGTGAACCGCGGCGCGGTTCCCGGACCACGCTAGAACCGCGCGCGCTTTGGCATGCGCCTGGCCGGGACATCATCGACGACAAGTGCTCGCACACGGCACGCCTGCAATGGTGTGCTTGCCGGCCGTGTGAAGAAAGCATGATGCGCAGCAAGCTGTTTATGCCGGCCTCGCGGCCGGAGCTTTTTGCCAAGGCGCTGGCGAGCGATGCCGACGCACTGTCGTTCGATCTCGAAGACGCGGTGCACGAGTCGCGCAAGGAAGAAGCTCGCCGCTTGCTGGCTGGGTTCCTGTGCTCAGCCGAGGCCGCGGACAGTCGCAAGACCATGATCGTACGCGTCAATCCGGTTGCGTCAGTCCATTTCGCGGCCGATCTGGATGCTGTTCTGCAGGCGCGCGTCGACCTCATCAACCTGCCCAAGCCGCAGTCGCCGGAAGAGGTGCGCGGCGCCGTTGCGGCCATCGAAGGCATCGAGCGTGCGCGCGGGCTGCAGCCCAGGGCGCGCCTTCTGATCAACATCGAGTCCCCGCTGGCTCTGCGCATCGCTTTTCAACTTAGCCGTGCGCACACGCGCGTGGCCGGGCTGCAGTTGGGGCTGGGCGACTTGTTTGAACCACTGGCGATCGTGCGCGGCAACGTGGCAGCGGTGCACGCGGCGATGTTCGCCACCCGGATGGCCGCAGGCGAAGCCGGCATCTTCGCCTACGATGCCGCGTTCGCCGACATCGCCGACATGGACGGGTTTCGCGCCGAGGCGCGGCGCGCCCGCGACCTTGGATTCCTTGGGAAAAGCTGCATTCACCCGAGCCAGGTCGCCGTGGCCAACGAAGTGTTTTGCCCGACTGCAGCCGAAATCGCGCATGCGCAGAAGGTGGTCGCGGCCGTTGCCGCGGCCGAGGTCAAGGGCCTGGGTGCGTATGTGGTTGACGGCAAGATGGTCGACGGCCCGTTCCTCACGCGCGCCGCCGCCGTCGTGGCCGAGGCGCGGCGCCTGGGCTTGATCGCGTGAAGCAGGCAGCGGCCGTTGTTGTCGCACCTGGCTTGGTCGGTTGCGCCGCCGCGATGGCCATCGATACTTCGCCCTGGCAGAAGCTGGCGCGCCAACAGCCGATCACCATGGAGTAGGCATGAGCGGAACCAGCAGCGACACAACGTCAACCCCTTCGCCAACGCCCCCGGCCTTGCCGCCGCGATCAGGACCCGCAGGCCCGCTCTCCGGGGTGCGCGTGCTGGACCTCTCGGCCTATATCGCCGGCCCCTACGGCTGCTCACTCCTGGCCGACCAGGGCGCGGAGGTGATCAAGATCGAGCCGCCGGCGGGCGACAACCTGCGCAAATATCCGTCCACCCTGGATGCGGAAAGCCGCGCCTTTCTGGGCGTCAATCGCAGCAAACTGGGCGTGATGCTCGATCTGAAGCAGCCGGATGATCTGCAGACCCTGCTGGCGCTGGCGCGCAGCGCCGACGTGCTGGTGCACAATTTTCGCCCCAGCGTGCCGGCGCGCCTGGGCATCGCCTACGAGCAACTGCGTGGCGCCAATCCGCGCCTGATCTACTGCGCGGTCAGCGGCTATGGCGAGACCGGACCGCTGGCCGAGAAGGCCGGCTACGACCAGGTACTGCAGAGCATGACCGGCATGAGCGCGATGCAGGGCAAGGCGGGCGGACCGCCGGAGGTGATCTACGGATCGGTAGTCGATTACTACGCCTCCGCACTGGTGGCCGCCGGGGTGGCCTCGGCGCTGTATGAGCGCGCGCATAGCGGGGTCGGGCAGTTTGTCGGCGTGTCGCTGCTGCGCGCCGCCCTCACCATGCAGTCGGCGCGGCTGGTGTGGGCTGCGGGCGAGCCGCGCGAATTGAGCCGCGACATGCGCTCCGGTGGCGTCACCGGGATTCACCCGACGCGTGCCGGCTACCTCTACATCTCGGCCAACACGCCGCATTTCTGGCGCGCCTTGTGCGAGAAGACTGGCCTGGAAGACCTGGCTGCCGATACGCGTTATGACTCGGTGAAAAAGCGCGCCATGCATGTGCAGGACATCGTGCCGCGCCTGCATGCGGCCTTGCAGGCGCGCTCGGCACTGGAGTGGGAGGCCTGGTTTGCCGAAGAAGTGCCGTGCGCCGCGGCACGTACAGTGGAAGACATGTTCGATCATCCGCAGGTTACGGCCGGCGGCATGATCGGCGTATTCGAACATCCGGTGGTGGGCAGTTATCGCGGCTTCACCCGTGCCATTGATTTCGGCCGCACGCCGGGGCCGGTGCCGTTCGCCGCGCCCACGCTGGGCCAGCATACGCAGTTGGTGCGGGCGGCGGCGCTGCGCGACACCGCCGCTGCTGCCGAATGATCGCGTCAACGCTTCTCGTTGGTGCCGTCGGGCCAACCAGCGGACCTGGCCCCTTGCATACACATGGCGGAGAGAGTGCGTGAGCGCCTCGACCAAACATGGCGTAACGAGGGTGCGCGTCCCATCCGACGTGCGCGCGGTCTTGTTCGACCTGGATGGCACCCTGCTGCATACCGTGCCGGACCTGATCGCAGCCGCCAACGCCGCACTCTTCGAATGCAGCTTGCCACGCATCGAGGGCGCCTTGGTAGAGACCTTTGTGGGACGTGGCGTGGAAGAACTGGTGCGCCGTTGCCTGCGTCATCTGCAGCGCGCTGACGACGGCGCCGAGTTTGCACTGCTGCATGCCGCCTATCTTCGCCACTATGAAGCCGGCAATGGCGATCATGCGAGTTTCTATCCGGGTGTCCAGGCGGGCCTTGAGGCCATGCGCGCGATGAACTTGTTGCTGGGCGTGTGCACCAATAAGCCGACGCGCTTCACGCTGCCGCTGTTGGAGCGCTACAACATGACGCAGACCTTCAGCGTCATCGTGTGTGGTGACACCACGGAGCGCAAGAAGCCCGAACCCGACATGATCGAGCATGCGGCAAAGCATTGGCGCACCAACGTTTCCAATCTGCTGATGATCGGTGATTCGGGCAACGATACGGCTGCTGCGCGCGCCGCCGGCTGCGCGGTGTGGGTGGTGCCCTACGGTTACAACGAGGGGCGCCCGGTGCAGGAGCTCGATTGCGATGGTATAGTTTCAGGCTTGGAAGAAGCGGCGCTGCTACTGCGCCGCTGAGACTCCGCGAATAGCCGAAACTTTTTCCACGTGAACAACCTGAAACTGAAACAAGTGTGGAGCGTCGCTCCGGGAGCCTGGCCCTGGCGTAGCTAGTGCCAATGCGCGCCGCCTCCGCGGTGCACCCGTTTTGCGACGCCAGCGGCGTCGCGAGCCTTGTGGCAGTCCAAAGATTTCAGGTGCTCAATGTCCCAAAATTTCCCATCCGCGCGGGGCGTCATCCCTCGTGACCAGTTCAACGTCTTGCGCCAGCAGGGTTACAACCGCATTCCCCTGGTGCTGGAGACCTTCGCCGATCTCGACACCCCGCTGTCGATCTATCTGAAACTGGCCGACGCCCCCTACACCTATCTGCTGGAGTCGGTGGTCGGCGGCGAGCGCTTCGGCCGCTATTCCTTCATCGGCCTGCCGTGCAGCACGCGCATCGTGGCGCGTGGCCGCGAAGTCTCGGTGATCAACGGCGAAGCGGTGGTGGAACTGCATGACGACACCAACCCGATCGACTTCGTGCGTGCTTACCTGACGCGCTTCAAGGTGGCGCCGCTCGAAGGCCTGCCGCGCTTCACCGGCGGCCTGGTGGGCGCCTTCGGCTACGACTGCGTGCGCTATGTCGAACCGCGCCTGGACCGCTTCGTGCGCGAGCGCGAAAAGAAGCATGGCGAAAAGCCGGACACCATCGGCGCGCCCGACATCGTGCTGCTGCAAAGCGAGGAGGTGGCGATTGTCGACAACCTGGCCGGCAAGCTGTTCCTGGTGGTGTATGTCGATCCGCGCAATCCGCAAAGCTACGACTATGGCCGCGAGCGCCTGAAGAACCTGCTGGAACGCCTGCGCCTGCCCCTGCGCGTGCCGGACCACGGCCCTTCCGCGCCCGACGTGGCGCGCTCCAACATCGGCGAGGCCACCTTCCTGGCAGGCGTAGCCAAGTGCAAGCAGTACATCATCGACGGCGACTGCATGCAGGTGCAGATCGGCCAGCGGCTGACCCGCGAATTCACCTCGCCGCCGGTCGCGCTGTACCGCGCCTTGCGCACCCTGAACCCGTCTCCCTACATGTTCTTCTTCAACCTGCGCGACCTGCATATCGTCAGCGCCTCGCCGGAGATCCTGGTGCGCGTCGAACCGGATGCCGGCATTGCCGAGGGCGGCAAACGGGTCACCATCCGGCCCTTGGCCGGCACCCGGCGCCGCGGCAAGACGCCCGAAGAAGACAAGCAACTGGCCGACGAATTGCTGGCCGATCCCAAGGAGCGTGCCGAGCATGTGATGCTGATCGACCTGGCGCGCAACGATATCGGGCGGATTGCGAAAATCGGCAGCGTCAAGGTCACCGAGACCATGGTCATCGAGCGCTACTCGCATGTGATGCATATCGTCTCCTCGGTCGAAGGACGCTTGAACGAGGGCTTGGACGCGCTCGATGTGTTCAAGGCGTCGTTTCCCGCCGGCACCCTGTCGGGTGCGCCCAAGGTGCGCGCGATGGAAATCATCGAGGAGATCGAGCCGGTCAAGCGCGGTTTGTATGGCGGGGCCGCCGGCTATATCGGCTTTCATGGCGACATGGACGTGGCCATCACCATCCGCACCGGCATCATCAAGGACGGCCGCCTGCACGGGCAGGCGGCCGCCGGCATCGTCGCCCCTTCGGTGCCCGCAGCCGAGTGGAACGAGACCCGCATCAAGGCGCAGGCGGTGCTGCGCGCCGCCGAGGTGGCATCCGGCGGTCTCGATACCATTGTCGAATAGGAGGCGCGCCATGATCCTGATGATCGACAACTATGATTCCTTCACCTACAACCTGGTGCAGTATTTCGGCGAGCTCGGTGCCGACATGCGGGTGGTGCTGAACGACGAGATGAGTGTGGCGGCGATTGCAGAGCTCAAGCCCGAGAAGATCGTGATCTCGCCCGGCCCCTGCTCGCCCAACGAGGCCGGAGTGTCGCTGGAAGTGATCCGCAGCTTCGCCGGCAAAGTGCCGATTCTCGGCGTGTGCCTGGGGCACCAGGCGATCGGCCAGGCCTTCGGCGGCAAGGTGGTGCACGCCAGGGAACTGATGCACGGCAAGACCTCGCCGGTTTCACATGTCGACGGTGGCGTGTTCAGCGGCCTGCCAACGCCGTTTACGGCGACGCGTTATCACTCGCTGGCCGTGGAGCGTGATTCCTTGCCCGCCGAACTTGAAGTTACCGCCTGGACTGACGACGGCGAGATCATGGGCCTCAAGCACCGCACCCTGGCGGTCGAAGGGGTGCAGTTCCATCCCGAATCGATACTGACCGAGCATGGCCACCGCATGCTCAAGAATTTCCTGCAGCGCCAATGAACCAAAGGACGATCATGCCCGCCATCACCCCGCAGGAAGCCCTGCAACGCACCATCGAACACCGCGAGATATTCCACGACGAAATGCTCGCGCTGATGCGCATGCTGATGAAGGGCGAGATCTCGCCGGTGATGTCGGCGGCGATCATCACCGGCATGCGCGTGAAGAAGGAAACCATCGGCGAGATTGCGGCCGCAGCGCAGGTGATGCGCGAATTCGCCAGCAAGGTGCATGTGCCCGACAGCCCGCATTTCGTCGACATCGTCGGCACCGGCGGCGACGGCTCCCACACCTTCAACATCTCCACCGCCTCGATGTTCGTCGCCGCAGCCGCCGGTGCCAAGGTGGCCAAGCACGGCAACCGCGGCGTGTCGTCGAAGTCCGGCAGCGCCGACGTGCTCGAGGCGCTGGGCGTCAATATCCTGCTCAATCCGCAGCAGATCGCCGAGAGCATCGCCGCCACCGGCATCGGATTCATGTTCGCGCCTAATCATCATCCGGCGATGAAGAATGTCGGGCCGGTGCGGCGCGAACTGGGTGTGCGCACCATCTTCAACATCCTCGGGCCGCTGACCAACCCGGCCGGTGCGCCCAACATCCTGATGGGCGTGTTCCATTCCGACCTGGTCGGCATTCAGGCGCGCGTGCTGCAGCGCCTGGGCGCCACCCATGCGCTGATCGTCTATGGCAAGGACGGCATTGACGAGGTGTCGTTGGGTGCCGCCACGCTGATCGGCGAGCTCAAGGACGGCGTGGTCACCGAGTACGAGGTCCATCCCGAGGATTTCGGCTTGTCGATGATGTCCAATCGCAGCATCAAGGTCAGCGACGCCGCCGAATCGAAGGCCATGCTGCTCGAAGCCCTGGAAAACCGTGAAGGTACGCCGCGCGAGATCGTGATCCTCAACGCCGGCACGGCGCTCTATGCGGCCAACGTCGCGGACTCGATTGCCGCCGGCATTCGCCTGGCGCGTGAAACGGTGGCCAGCGGCGCGGCGCGCGAGAAGGTGGACGAATTCGTGCAGTTCACCAAGAAGTTTTCCGCCTGAACGGGCCGGTCAAATGTCCGACATCCTGCAGAAAATCTTAGGCACCAAGGTGCGTGAAGTGGCTGCCGCGCGCGCGCGCGTCGACGACACCACCATCCGTGCCCGGGCCTTGGCTGCGCCGCCGGTACGCGATTTCGCGGCAGCCTTGGGCGCGAAGATCGCGGCTGGTCATGCGGCGGTGATCGCGGAAGTAAAGAAGGCCAGCCCCTCGCGCGGTGTGCTGCGCGAGCACTTCGTGCCGGCCGACATTGCGCGCGACTATGCCGCGCATGGCGCCGCCTGTCTTTCAGTATTGACTGACGCCGAGTATTTCCAGGGCTCGCTCGATTACCTGGTCCAGGCCCGCGCTGCCTGTGCCTTGCCGTGCCTGCGCAAGGATTTCATCATCGACGAGTACCAGGTGCATGAAGCACGCGCGGCCGGCGCCGATTGCATCTTGCTGATTGCAGCCGCGCTTGAACCAGCGCAACTGGTGGCGCTGGAGGCCAGCGCCATGGCGCTGGGCATGGCGGTGCTGGTCGAAGTGCATGATGCGGCCGAGCTTGAGATCGCATTGCGCCTCAAGACACCTCTCCTTGGCATCAACAACCGCAACTTGCGTACCTTCGAAACCAGCCTTACGAATACGCTCGATTTGTTGCCGCGCATCCCCGCCGGCCGGCTTGTGATTACCGAATCCGGCATCCTCGGCGTTGACGACGTGCGGCGCATGCGTGCAAATTCGGTCAACGCGTTTCTGGTGGGTGAGGCTTTCATGCGCGCAACCAGCCCGGGGGCCGAGCTGGCGCGTCTGTTCGCCTGAGGCGCGCGTGGCGCGGCCTGCGACCGGGCAGGCTCAGGTTTGCAACCAGGCGCGCCGCAGCCGCGCGGCAGCACCGCCCACCCGTGCTTCGGACTTGAGTTCGACGTTGATCTCGGTGCGACCCAGGCGTACTTCGCGTTCGATCAGTTCATCGCGGCGGAAAGCGTGAACCTTGATGGTGCCGCCGACAGGGCGCCGCTCAAGCAGGGTTTCCAGTGAGCTCTTGTCGACCTTGAGGCCGTCCACGGCGATCAATACATCGCCGGCCGAGAGCCCGGCCTGTTGCGCGCCGCCGCCGTCGAGCACATGGGTCAGCTTCACGCCGCCCGGCGCGGCGGCCAGGCGCGCGCCCATGCCGGGCCTGGTGCCGGAGTCGAGGCGCAATTCGATGCCGACAGTGGCCAGCAGTTTCTTGAGCGGCAGTTCGTCGGTGCCATCGATGGCGGCATCGAAAAAGCGCTTGATCCGGCCTGCGAGTGCCGGTGCCGCGGCGATCGCGGCTTGGCGCACGCCGTCTTCGGGCACGCCGCGGCCGGCGCTTTCGAAGGGCGCGCCATAGTCGCGCCACAGGGCCAGCATCACGTCGTCCAGCGAGGTGCGACCGCCGCTGCCGCTGCGCAACAGCAGGTCCAGGCACAGGCCCACCAGCGCACCCTTGGTGTAGTAGCTGACCACCGCATTGGGGGCGTTTTCGTCCTGGCGGTAATACTTGGTCCAGGCGTCGAAGCTGGAATCACCGACCGATTGCTTCAGGCGGCCGCTGCCGCGCAGCACGCCCTGCGCCGTCTTGGCCAAAAGGCTCAAGTAGGCCGCTTCGTCGATCACCCCTGAACGCACCAGGAACAGGTCGTCGTAATAGGAGGTGAAACCCTCGAAGGCCCACAACAGGCGCGTGTAATTTTCCTGCGCCAGATCGTAGGGGGCGAAAGCCGCGGGCTTGATGCGCTTGACGTTCCAGGTATGGAAATATTCGTGGCTGCACAGGCCGAGGAAGGTGCGGTAGCCCTCGGGCATGCCGCGCATGCCAGCGTGCGGCAGGTCGTTGCGCGCGCAGATCAGCGCCGTCGAGGCACGGTGTTCAAGCCCGCCGTAGCCATCGCCGACCGCCATCACCTGGAACACATAGCGGTCGAACGGCACGTTCTCGGGCCCGGCGTTGCGGCCATGGAAGAAGCGCAGCTGCCGCTCGCAGATCTTTTTCAGGTCCGCGGTCAGGCGCCGGGTGTCGCAGTCGTGGCGGCCGGTGATCGCCACTTCGTGCGGCACGCCGCAGGCACGAAACGCCACCAGGGTGAAGCTGCCCATCTCGACCGGATGATCGATCAATTCGTCGTAGCTGGCGGCGCGATACAGGCCGAAGGCGTGCAGGCGTGTGCCGCGCGCGCGTGGCAGCGCGGTGGCCACGCGCCAGGTGGTGTAGGCACGCCCCTTGGGCGGAATGATTTCTACCTCGTGGGCCGAATCTTCAAAGCCGGCGACACGCAGGAACACACTGGTGCCGTTGAAAAAGCCGTGTGATTCATCCAGATGCGCGGCGCGCACCGAAAGATCCCAGGCGTAGATGTCGCAGGTGACAGTAAGCGGCCCCTCGCATGGCGCGGCGGCCCAGCTCTGCTTGTCCAGCTTTTCGAGTGCCACCGGACCGTTGCGGTCGCGGGCCCTGATGCGCGTGATGTTGCGCGCGAATTCGCGAATCATGTAGCTGCCGGGAATCCATACCGGCAGCGAGAGGCGCTGGCCCAGCGGCGCCGGCCGAGAAATCGTCAGCGTCACTTCGAACAGGTGGGCCTGTGGGTTGATCGGGATGATGCTGTAGCGCAGCGGGGCGGAAGGTTTCATCGGGTCATCGGGGCTGTGGGTCGGGTGGGGCCACGGTCAGGTCGTCGCGTGTATCGATATCGCGCAGCACGCCGGGATCGTCGCATTCGATCAGTTGCGTAAGGCCCGGATTGGCGCGCACGATGTTGCGCGCGCCGGCATCGCCTTCGAGCTTCAGCAGTTGTTCGCGAAAGCGCGCGCCGATGCCCACCGGATGGCCGCGTTCGCCGCGGTAGCCGGCGGCGACCAGCGCAGCGCCAGCGGCAAGCGATGCGGCGATGCGGGAATGCGTTTGCGGGCGAATGAATGGCATGTCGGCCAAGGCCACCACCCAGCCGCTGGCGTCGACTGTGGCCGCGACCCCTGCGGCCAGGCTGGCGCCCATGCCTTCGTCCGCGCGCGCGCATTCGACCACACGCAAGCCAGCCGCTTCGAGCAGTGGCTTGAGGGGGCTGTCGCTCCTCACCACCGCGATTCCACCGGGAAACGCCTGCGCGAACGAACGTGCCGAGCGAACCGCGATCGGCTCGCCGTCAAACGGGTGCATCAGCTTGTTGCCATTGAAACGTTTTGAGGAGCCGGCAGCCAGGAGGACGCCGGCGGGAGGGGTGTTCATTTGATGCCCCCGCCTTGCACTCCGGGCCCTTGCGCGCAGCACGACGCGACAGGGTTCAAGCTGCGCGCCTTCTCCCCGACGCGTCGCGCCAGAGGGGTTTCAGGTGGCACAGGCTTCGAAGTTGCCGGTGGCCTTGTCGGAAACCTTGTCGAGCGGGAAGCGGTTTTTCACCGCGGTGACTTCGGCCAGGATGGAAATCGCGATTTCCGGCGGCGTGCGGCTGCCGATGCGCAGGCCGATCGGTCCGTGCAGGCGCTCGATCTCGGCGTCCGACAGGTCGAATTCCTTCAGGCGCTGCTTGCTCTTGGCGGTATTCACGCGCGAGCCCAAGGCGCCGATATAGAAGGCAGGCGATTTCAATGCTTCGAGCAGCGCCATGTCGTCCAGCTTTGGGTCGTGGGTCACGGCCACCACCGCACAGTGCGCGTCAAGATTCAATTGCAGCACCACGTCGTCGGGCATGCCGGTGACCAGTTCCGCATTCGGCACATTCCAGTCGGCGCGGTATTCCTCGCGCGGGTCGCACACGATCACCTGATAGTCCAGCGCCTGCGCCATCTCGGCCAGGTAGCGCGACAGCTGCCCGGCGCCGATGATCAGCATGCGCCATAGGGGCCCGTAGATGACCTTCAAGGTATTGCCGTCGAACGCGGTCTTGTCGGCGCGCGAGGCGCTCGAGATGGTGACCGCGCCGGTATTGAGATCGATGGTGCGCGTCGCCAGCTCGTGGCGCTCGGCGCGCGCCAGGATGTCTTCGACCCAGGCGGTTTCGGTGACCGGTTCCTGCACCAGTTTGAGCGCGCCGCCGCACGGCAGGCCGAAACGCGCTGCCTCTTCAGTGGTGACGCCGTAGCTGACGATCTCGGGCTTGGTTGCCAGCAGTGGCGCGTTGCGGCAGCGTTCGATCAGGTCGTCTTCGACACAGCCGCCGGAGACCGAGCCCACGATCGGGCCGTCGCCGCGAATCGCCAACAGGGCGCCCGGCGGGCGCGGCGCGCTGCCCCAGGTTTCAACCACAGTGACCAGGTTGACAGTCTGCCCGGCCTGACGCCAGGCGAGAACGGATTTGAGTACGTTGAGATCGACACTATCCATGATGTTTCCTCGCTGATAGAGGTGTGATTGTACGTCCATGCGGTATTCACCCGCACAGCCTGCGAGGGGCTCAACAGGTGGCCGGAATAGGCAAGGATTCACGATAATGACAAAATAAGTACTAACTGTCATAATAAGAAAATACGACAAGTTGACATGAAACACGCAAATGCACACTGTAAAGATGTCGCGTGAAGGCCGGGTGCTGATTCCGGTGGAGGTTCGCACGGCACTAGGATTGGCCGCAGGCACCAGCTTGAATCTTGCTGTCGAGGACGGCGAAATTCGTTTGTTCGACCGCGTGCGGGCATTGCGGCGCGCACGCGACATCGTGCGGAAGGTCAAACAGCCTGGCGAAAGCGTTACCGGCGAGCTGTTGCGCGAGCGACGCGCGCAGGCGGGTCGCGAGTGACGCGGGTGTTCGACGCCTCTGCCGTTCTGGCGGCGCTTTTCGAGGAGCCCGGCACCGATCGCGTAGTCGAGCTTTGGGCCGACGGGGAAGCCCTGCTGTCAACGGTGAACTATTCGGAAGTGGTGGCCAAGCTGGCCGAGCGAGGTCTCGGCAAGGGTGAGATCGCCATGGTGATGGAGGGGGTTCCGCTGACGTTGGTCGAGTTTGATCAACACCTGGCGTTTGCTGCTGGCCTGTTGCGCGCGACGACCAAATCACTCGGGCTTTCGCTGGGCGACCGTGCCTGTCTCGTGCTTGGAATGAGTCGCCAGGCCAGCGTCATCACCGCCGAGCAGATCTGGAAGAAGGTCAAGGGTGTCGACCTTGTGGTGATTCGATAGTTGCCGCCCCTTGTCGCATGACGCTTCGCGATTCGAGGGGCGGCCCGAGCGGCGCGCATGCGAGAAAGATTGGCGGGTTCAGCGCTCAATCTTGGTGATCTTCGAGCCCTCGAAGGTCAGGTTGTACATCAGGCCCTTGTTGGAAAAGATGAAGCCGATGATCGGCTCCTTGATCGTGTTGGTGTCGATCTCGCCGCCGGCGCCGAGCGTCGCCAGCGCCACGCTGCCGTCAACGCCGGCCTTCCAGCCACGGCTCTTGCGAAAGGCTTCCAGCACCTTCGGGTTCATGAACAGGATCACCTGCGACTTGACCTGCGCTCCCAATTGGAAGCCGATCGAGGCCGAGGCGGTGCTGTAGTAGGCGGTCGGCTTGCCCTTGACCACCAGCGCGCCTTCACCATATTCGCCACCGATGCCCACGCCGGCCTTGAACACCTCGGGAAACACCAGCATGCCGCTGGCCTTTTGCGCCAAGCCCTTGCCGGCGCTGGTCTGCTTGTAAAAACTCTCGACCGCCTCCTGAACCTTGGCGTCGATCTCCTCTTTCGAGGCCGCACTTGCGGCTGTGTTCAGAAACAAACCGCTACACGCCAGGATCAGTCCGGCAATCAGGGTTCTGGAATACATCGTGCGGCCTCCTTGTTCGACGCAAATGCGCAGTGTAGCGGGGCGCGGGACTCGGAGTTGCCGCCGCTCGACTGCTGATGCTGCTCTCGTGCATCTGCGAAGCCGTACTGCCAAGCGCGGTCGCGCTAGTTCGTCGTCGGCCGCAGGATCGTTTGCGGTCTATGGCGCCGCACCGCGTCGTGGTGAGTCGAATCCTGGCCCTGATAGACGCCACGCTCCCAGGTCCGCTTCAAGGGATCGCTCACGTGCAGTTGCATGCCGCCGATGCCGTGAATCAGTATGTCCACGGTCTCGCCGTCCTGCAGGAACCCCAGGCCTTCGTGGTTGGTGCCGCACGAAAGCACATCTCCGGAATTGAGCGTCATCACCGTGGTGGCGAAGGCGATGATCTCCGGGACCGGGTGTTCCATGTCGTCGGTGTTGTAGTTGTGGCGCAGTTGGCCGTCGTTCCAGAACTGCACGTGCAGGTCGTTCGGGTTGGCGATCTCGTCGGCGGTGACGATGCAGGGGCCGAGCGGTGCGAAGGAGTCGAAGGATTTGCCGAGCCAGCTCATCGGCGGGTTCGACGGCCAGGTGCGCCGGCCTTCGCCGCGCGCGGTGACGTCGATCATGCAGGTATAGCCGAAAACGGCACTGCGCCAATCCGACTGCTTGACCATCTTCGCCGGCCCCTTGATCACGATCGCCAGTTCCGCTTCATGCATGAAGGCCCAGGGCTCGGTGAATTCCGGCAGGCGGATGGTGTCGCCCGGACCTACGACCGCATCCGGATTCTTCATGAACATGTTGAGCGGCCGCGCTTCGCGCTGGGCGTGCTCCCAGTAGTTGGCGATGCACGCGAGAATCTTGCCCGGCCGCGGCAGCGGCGGTCCGAGACGCACCGCATCGAGCGCGAGCGCGGGCGCATCGCGCGCGGCTCTTTCGAGCGCCGGTCGCAGCTCTTCGAAGTCGTCGATGATGTTCTGCATCGTCTGCTGCGGCGAGTGGCCGGCGCGCACCAGCGCCGTGATGGCGATCACGCCGCGCTCAGTCAAAAGGCCGGGGGCGAGCGCGTCGGCGGGCGCATGGCGATAGAGGACGAGTTTCACTTGGTGGCCTTCCGATAGCGTGCTTTGTGGGGGCGTCCACGAGCGCTACTGAGTATTCCCGAGCAGGGGAATAAAGTCAAGATTCGGCGCAAACGCCGACCGGGAATATGCCCATTGACTTAATTCCCCTGTTGAGGAATACTTTACTGCCACCGGTTCTGGAACGAAAAAAAAGCGGGCGCCGACAGCAGCGCCATGCACTGGTGGGCGAGCCACACCATACCTCGGAGGGACAAATGGGCAATCAATCGGTGCGGCCACGCGGCGCACATCTGGTGGGCAGCGTCGCGCTGGCATCGCCCCCGCAGCTGTTCCAGGTTGCAGGCGACCTGCTTGGCGCGCGCCTCAAGCGCGTGCCCGATGGTGAACCGGGCGGCCGCAATCTTTGGATTTCCTGGCAGTACCCGGTGTTGCGGGCCAGCCCGTACCTGCAGGTCGACGAGGCCGAGGCCGCCAACACCTCGACCGGTTTTCGGAAGCTGACGCTGGCGCCCGGCGTGGGTCCGGAAGAAATTCGCTTCGGCGAGCTTGGATATGCGCGCGAAGCACGCACTTCGTATGTCGACTTCTGTCGCGCGCGCGACGCCGGAACGCTACCGCGCGACTGCCGCTTCCAGGTGTGCCTGCCCACCCCTTTCGCCTGCACCTATCCCTTCGTTTCGGGCAGCGCCCTGGGCGCTGTCGAGCCCGCCTACGAGCGCGCGATGCTGGCCGAACTGGACATGCTGTTCACCGAGATCCCGCACGCCGACCTGGCGATCCAGTGGGACGTGTGCATCGAGATGGTGCTGTGGGATGGCCGCTCCCAATACCTCAAGTCACCCTGGACCGGAAGCGTGCGCGACGAAGTCCTGGCGCGCATGGCGCGCATTTGCAAACCTGTGCCGCAAGGCGTCGAACTGGGTTTCCACCTGTGCTACGGCGACTGGGAGGCACGGCATTTCATCGAGCCTGAAGACATGGGACAGATGGTGGACCTGGCCAACGCGCTCAAGGCAACCGTCGACCACCGGATCGCTTTTGTCCATATGCCGGTGCCGGCTGGACGCGCCGATGATGCGTATTTCCGTCCGCTATCGATCCTGAAGCTCGATGCCGCCACGGAAATCTATCTCGGCCTGCTGCATCTGGCCGACGGTGCCGTCGGCGCCACCAGTCGCATGGACGCGGCCGGCAAGTATCTCGGCTCGTTCGGTGTGGCGACCGAATGCGGGCTCGGGCGTTGCAAGACCCCCGAAATGGTTTCCGCAATCTTCGCATTGCACGCACAGACCTGCGCGGCCCATGCCTGAGGAGTCACCGTGCGGCGCGTTCTGATCGTCGGTAGCGGTGTCGCCGGGCAGACGCTCGCCTGCGCCTTGGCCAAACGCGGCATCGCCTGTGAAGTGGTCGAAATCAAGCCGCATTTCGATATCGCCGGCGCCGGACTATATGTGCAGGGGCCGGCGTTGCGCGCTTTTCTCGACATCGGCGTGGTCGACGCGATCGTGCGCGAGGGCGCGCCATTGCCCGACGACTATTCGCTGGCATGCGACATGGTTGGCAATGTTCTTGCGCGACCGCGTTATCCGCGTATCGCCGGGCCGGACATTCCGGCGGTGGTGCCGATCAAGCGCAAGGCGCTGAACGACATTCTTGCCGGTGCGGTGGAGGCGAGCGGCGTCAAGGTTCGCATGGGGGTGACGGTCGATGCGATCGATGCCTCAGGCGGGTCGGCGCAGGTGGGGTTTTCCGACGGCACGCGCGACGAGTATGACCTGGTGGTGGGTGCCGATGGCATACGCTCGAAGGTGCGCTCGCTGGTGTTCGGTGCGATCGAGCCGGTGTTCAGCGGCTACTCGAACTGGCGGGTGATCCTGCCCAAACCTGCGGGACTTGAGCGAACGACCTGGATGATGGGGCGCGGCAAGTCGTTTGGCATCATCCCGGTCGCCGCAGATGCGGTTTATATCGGCGGAGTCAGCAAGGAGCCGGGCAACCCCTGGTATGACCGCCTGCGCCTGCCCGCCCTGTGCCGCGAAAAGTTCGCCGAGTTCGGCGGCTTCGCTCCCGGGTTGCTGGCCCAGGTGGAACGCCCGGAGCAGGTGGTTTACACGCCGATAGAGGAAGTGCTGATGCCGGCTCCCTGGCACAAGGGCAGAGTGGTGGTGCTTGGCGACGCCGCCCACGCCGGCACGCCGTTCTGGGCGATGGGCGCCTCGATGGCGATCGAGGATGCGGTGCTGCTTGCCATGTTGCTTGAGCGCGACAGCCCGGTGTTGGAGGTCCTGCCCGCATGGATGGCCTTGCGGCATGAGCGCTGCCTGTTCGTGCAGAAAGGCTCGATGGAAACCGGCAAGCGCTCCCACGACGAGTCGCCCGGTGCTCTTGAGGCGCGTGAGCATTACATCCGCCACCTGATGCATGCGGATGTCGAGCGGCGCTTTGCGCGACTGGCTGAACCATTTTGTTGAAAACCGGCGCCGGGTTGGCGGCGCGAGCATGATTTCCACCGTACGGAGTCAAACCATGAAAAACGTCGTCAGGATCGGGTTGTTGGTTTCGTTGGCAGGCCTGTTTTCGTCCGCACCCGTAAAGGCGCAGGAGGTGGTGCTGAAGTTCGCGACCTTGAGCGCCCCAACCATGCATCTCGCGCGGGATATCCTCACGCCCTGGGCCGAAAGGGTGAGCGCTGCCGGCAAGGGGGTGGTCAAGATCGAGCCGGTATACGGCGAAACCCTGGCCAACCAGATGACCATCTACAGCCGGGTACAGAACAACGTGGCCCAGGTAGGCTGGGGCCTGCAGGCGATGGTGCGCGGCCAGTTTCCCCTCACCGACGTGGTCAACCTGCCCTTTCTCGCCAACAAGTCGGAGGATGCTTCGGTCGCGCTGTGGCGCCTGTATGCCGCGGGCAAGCTGGCGGCGGAATACAAGGACATCGTGCCGCTCGCGCTGGTGGTGTTTCCGCAGGCATCGCTGCATTCGGCCAAGCCGCTCAAGTCGCTCGACGAGGTCAAGGGCATGAAGGTGCGCGTCGGCGGCAAGGTTCCCAGCGATGTCATCACCGGGCTCGGTGGGGCCCCGATCTCGATGTCGGTGAGCGACATGTACCAGGCGCTGTCGAAGCAGACGGTCGATGCGGTGATGATCCAGTGGACCGGGTTTCAGCCGTTCAAACTCGACGAAGTGACCGCCTTCCACCTGGATGGCCCGTTCGGCGCGTCGGCCGGCATGATCTTCATGGCAAAGAAAATATTCGACGAACTGCCGGCGGCGGCGCGCGAGGTGATTCAAAAGCATTCAGGCGAGAGCCTGTCACGGGAATATGGTGCGTTCTGGGATCGCGTGCAACAGGAAGCGCGCGCCAAGACCGTCGCCATGCCGAAGCACAGCGTTAGCGTGCTGGCGGCGCAGGATGCGGCGCGCGGCGCCAAGGCGCTTGGCGCGGTGAGTGATGCGTGGCTCAAGGACACCGCCGGCGGCGCCGAGATCCTCAAGGCGTTTCGCGAGGAACTGGCGAAGGTCGAAGGACGCAAGTGAGCGTAGCCGGTCGCGTCGACGCGCCGGGTGATGCGCTGGCAACGGGCCTCAAGCTGACCGCGGCCGTCAGCCGCTGGATCGCGGCGGTCGGCGTGATCGGGATGATCGTGATCGCCGGCCTGACCGTCAGCGATGCCTTGCTGCGCTGGGTCCTGAACGCGCCGATTCGCGCGCTCAACGAGGTGGTGGCGCTGGTGTTCTCGGTGGCGGTGGCCGCTTGCATTCCGTACGCCCTGGCCGCCGGCGGCCAACTGACCGTCGATATTCTCGAAAGCCGGATGAGCGGGCGGGTCGCGGCGCTGCTGGAGGCCGTCGGCGCGCTGGTGGTTCTGGTTTTCTTCGCCACCATGACCTGGTGCGTGGCGGGCTACGCCGCCGAGCTTGCGGACGGGCGGCGCGTGACCATCATCCTCGGCTGGCGCCAGGGACCGTGGATGGTTGCGGTCGCCACGCTGCTCGGCTACGCAACCCTGGTGGAGAGCCTGCTGGTGGCGCAGGCGATGCGCAAGGCCGCGGTCGTGCTCTTCAACCGGTCGCCGGATCGCCACGTCGAAGGGGATGGTGTTTCATTCGGCCTGGTGGTGGCGACATTGCTGTTGCTCGCAGCGCTTGGCGCCTATGCGGCGCTGGACTTCGCGGCGGTGAAGGGTTTCGTGCGCGGCAGTCCGCTGGCGTCGACCGGCCTGGGCTTTGTGCTGTTGTGGATATTGTTGCTGGCTAAATTTCCGATGGGCGCGGTGATGGGCCTCATCGGCGTGATCGGCAGCATTTTCGTTCTCGATCCGCGGCCGGCGCTGTCGGCACTCGGTTCGAATATCGCGGGCTTTCTGACCAACAGCGAGGTGGCGGTGCTGCCGCTGTTTCTCTTGATGGGAAGCTTCGCGGCGATCGCCGGTATCGCCGAAGACATCTACCGTCTCGCGCAGGCGCTGCTGTCGGGCTTTCGCGGCGGGCTGGCGCTGGCCACCATCGGCGGTTGCGCCGGTTTCGGCGCCGTCACCGGGTCTTCGGTGGCCACCGTGGCCACCATCGGCAAGGTGGCGCTTCCCGAGATGCAGCGGCGCGGCTATTCCACCGAATTGGCGATGGGTTGCGTCGCCGCTGGCGGTACGCTAGGGCAACTGGTGCCGCCGTCGACCGCGATCATCGTCTATGCGCTCCTGACCGAGCAGTCGATCGGCCGCCTGTTTGTGGCCCTGGTGGTGCCCGCCCTGATCACCATCGCCTCGTATTTTCTGACCATCGCCATTTTCGTCCGGCTGGTTCCGGGCTCGGCGCCGGCGCCGGAAAGCACCGCGCGGCGCGAAATCATCGAGGCGGCGCGTCGGGCGCTGGGCGTGTTCGTGCTGTTCGGCCTGGTGTTGGGCGGGCTGTACGCGGGCGTATTCACGGCGACCGAATCGGCGTCGGTGGGGGTGATCGGCGCCTTTGTCTTCGCACTGGTGCGCGGCAAACTGCGGCCGGCCACATTCTGGGCCGTGATGTCGGAGGCGACGGCGACGGTCGGCATGATCTACCTGCTGATCATCGGTGCGATCACCTTTTCGTTCTATGTGGGCGTGACCGGATTGCCGGAAAAGGTCGCCGCCTGGGCCGTCGGGCTCGATGTCGGCAAGCTTGCCCTGATTGCGATCATCCTTGTCATGTATCTGGTGCTCGGCTGCGTGATGGATTCGTTCGGGCTGATGCTGATCACCACGCCGATCATCGCGCCGCTGGTGGCGCAGATGGGCTACGATCTCGTGTGGTGGGGCGTGGTGATGGTAGTGGTGGTTGAAACCGGCATGATCACACCACCCTTCGGCCTCAACATGTTCGTCTTGAAGAGCATCGCCAATGCGCCGCTGATGTCGATCTACCGCGGTTGCATTCCCTTTGTGATCGCTGATCTCATCAAACTGGGGATCCTGGTCCTGGCGCCGGCCACCGTGCTTTGGCTGCCCTCGACCATGTTCAAGTAAATCCGGAGAACCAGCCCATGGCCAAACAACCACCACCGGTGCGCCGCGTCGTCACCGAAAACGACGCATCCGGCCGTGCCCATCTGATCGAGGACGGGCTGGCGGCGGCGGTCAAGACCGTTGCCGCCCGGCCCGGCTACCGCGTCACCAACCTGTGGGCGACCCACGGCAGCCCGGCACCGATTCGCGATCCCGATCGCATCGGCGAGGTGAGTGGAGTCCTGCCGCCGAAGAACGGCACGGTGGTGCGCATCATCGACTATCCGCCCGAGCCGCGCGATCCGGCCGAACGCGAGCGCATGCAGCGTGCGGCCTTCGCGGCCCTGTTTCCGGATGCCGACCATCACCCCGAAGGCGGCCCGCATCCGGGCATGCACGAGACCGAAACGGTGGACTATGCGATCGTGATGGCAGGGGAGATCTACGCTATCATGGATGAGGGCGAAACGCTGCTGCGCGCGGGCGACGTGCTGATCCAGCGCGGCACCAACCACGCCTGGAGCAACCGCTCGGAGGAGTTTTGCCGCATCGCCTTCGTGCTGATCGACGGCAAGCGCTGAGTTCGCCCCGCTGCTGGTGCAGTATATGGAGGATACGTGCTTGACCGCGCATCCAGATATTTCGCTGTTGCGCAAGGTCTGGCGGTTTGAGTCCGGATTCATCGCGGAGCACCATGAGAATCCAATTGATATCGCTACCTTCGACGCATTCTGGGGTTGAGGGAGTCAGCGGAGTGGAAGCAGTACAGGAGGCCGCATTACTCCTGGCTGGCACTGCAGCGGTAATGCAAAAGGTGTGGTCAAGGTTCAAGGCAAATAGCGACAAGGGAGCAACATGCGTATTCCTGAAAAAATCCGGCGTGGCGCCACGGCATTCTTTCTGGCCTGGCTCGCCGTCGGCTTCGGTACCGGCGCGCTCGCGCAGGAGTACCCCGCGCGACCGATCCAGATGATCATGCCGTTCCCGCCCGGAGGCATCGTCGACATCATGGGGCGCGGGTTCGCGCAGGCGCTTGGCACACGGCTGGGGCAACAGGTGGTGGTAGTCAATCGTCCCGGGGCGGGGTTGACCATCGGCATGGCTGCGCTAGGCCAGGCACCGGCGGACGGCTACACCGTGATCTACACCCCGGTGACACCGATCACCATTCAGCCGCATCGCATGAAGAACCTGTCTTACACGCGTGAGCAGTTCATCCCCTTGTGCCAGGTGTACGAGAGTCTGTTTTTCGTCGCAGTCGGCCCGAGATCGCCGTTTCAGGATTTGCAGTCGCTACTCGCACACGCCCGCGCCAATCCCGGCCGGCTCCGCTACGCCACGTCCGGTGTCGGCAGTTCGCCGCACTTGGCCGGCGCCGAGTTGTGGTCGAAGGCCGGTGTGCAAATGATCGATGTTGCCTATGCCGGCGAGGTGCAGGCGCTGCCTTCGCTGGTATCCGGTGACGTTGACCTCGGCATCATCACCGCCGCAGGTGTCAACACCGGGAAACTCAGGCCGTTGGCGGTGTTCGCCGAGGCGCGTTATCCGGCCTTCCAGAGTGTTCCGACGGTAACCGAGGCCGGCCTGCCGGTGCTGCCGTCGGGGTATGGCGGCTTGTTTCTTCGCGCTGATACGCCGGCCCCGGTGGTAGCGCGGCTGGCTGCGGCGTGCAAGGAAGCGGCAGCGGAGCCCGCCTATCTCGAATTGGCGGCGCGGCAGTTTCAGCTGTCGAACTATGTCGATCGGGCCGGCTTTTCGGCGCGCATCGATGCCGACTATCGCGCGAAGGCGGCCTTGCTGCCGACCCTCAAACTGCCGGAATAAGGAGTCTGGCGTGCGCGCCCCGAGCGTTGGCAGCGACCAGGCATGGCAATGGAAATCGACAGTGACAAACCCTTCTTGCCGCGCGCCACGGCAGGGCTTGGTGCATCGGCTGCCGCGCCGCCTTCGGCGTCGCAGGAATAAGACTCCAGGTCGGGGTCAGCCGTTCATCGCCTTTACCGCCGGCCCTGCGCCTGAAAGCTCGCTGAAGCTCTTCGAGGGGTCGTCGATGATCTTCACATCCCAGTCGGGCTCGTTCATGAAGGCGTCCGGTACCTTGCCAACCCAGTGCCAGTTGCCGAAGCGCGGTTCCCACAGACGCGGCTGCCACTCATCGGTCAGGTAATCGGTATCGGCCGAATACTCGGACATGCCGCCGGCCGGGTTGTTGAGGTAGTAGAAGACCGAGGATGAAATGCGATGCCGGCCGATACCGAGGTCGCTCCTCCAGCCCTGGCGCTGCATGTGGTCGGCACCGACCATGACCTCGTCGACGTTTTGCACGCCGAAGGCGACGTGATGCCAGGCAACCACGCCAGTGCGCAGGAAGAAGATGCTGTGATGCTCGTGGCGGCCGTCGCAGCGCATGAACGCGCCCAGCCCGCGCGACACATCGGTGACGCGGAATCCCAGGCGCTTGGTGTAGAAGCTGACCGCGCGGTCGACATCCGGCACGCCGAACACCACGTGGTTCATGCAGCGCGGCTGCGCCCGCTTGACCCAGCGGCGATGCGCGTTCCAGCGACGGATCTGGCCGGGTGCGTTCTCGGTGGAGGCCACTGCTTCCAGTGGCTTGCGGGCGAACAGGCGCAAGCCGATGGCGATGCCGTTGTCGTCGCTGGTATGCAGGCTGCCGTCGGCGTCACGCACGACCTTGCGGTCGGTCGCAAGTGAGGTTTCGAGTGCGTCCAGCGCGGACTGGCTGTCGACACCCCAGATCACCTCGCGCACGCCAGGTGTGGTCGTAAAGCGTGCTGGCAGTGCCGGGTTGTCGTTGCGACGCAAGAGCAGCGTCGAGCCATCTTCCAGCGCATAGTCGACGCCGTCGGCGCCACGTCGCGCCGCTGCCAGCCCGAAGTCATCGTAAAAGCGCGTCGCCGCTTCGAGGTCGTCGACACCGTAGATCAGGGATTGGACGCCAAGTAAAGCCATTGATCCTCCTGGGAAGCACGGACTGCGCGCCATGTGCGGGAATTGGGGATCATAATTCCCGTAACAAGGAATTGTCAACCAACCACTAAAGGCGCTTGTGGTCTGTCGAGGCGACCTCCGTTGCGCGATTGCCCGTCGTTCTGCGTGCCGATTCTGGTTAAACTCGTCGCATGACCACGCCTAAGCCCAAGGCCAAGCCTGATACCAAAGCGCCGCCGCGCGGGCGCGGCCGCCCGGCCAGACCGCTGATTGAGGTGATGCCGGCACGCCGCGCGCAAGGCAGGCCACCGAAGGCCGATGCCGAGTCCACCAAGGCGCGCCTGATCGCCGCCACCCGCGCCCTGCTGCATGTTTCCAAGCCGGCCAAGATCACGCGTTTTGACATCGCTCGCGAAGCCGGCGTCGACCCGGCGCTGGTGCGCTACTACTTCGGCAACAAGTCGGAGTTGTTCAACGAAGTGATTCGCGCAGTCACGGCGGACTTGGCGCGGAAGCGCGACGCCGTGGCGAAGACCGGGCCGGTAATCGAGCGTCTGCGCGCCTACCTGGCCGTGTGGCTCGAGGTGTTCACCGACAACCCGCATTTCCACGATCTGGTTGTCGAGCAGGTGTTCTACGCGGACGAGGGCGGCTCGACGCAACGGCTCAAGAAATTTGTCGAGCGTGCCTATCCGGAATTGCAGAGCCTGGTTGCCGAAGGTGTCGCCAGCGGTGAGCTGCGCGAGAGTGAGCCGCGCTTCGTGTATCTCGCGATCATTGCCTTGACCGAATTTTTCGCCACCGCCAGCCCGCTGGTGGAGGCCCTGTTCGGCAAGCGTGGCGCGGCAGGCAAATTGCGAACCGACTATGGCGACTTCGCCGCCGCCTTGCTGATCGACGGTCTGCGTCGACGCTGAGACTTAGCCGCTCATTCCTACGTTGAGCGACTTCGAGGCCATTACGCGACCCGCCCTAGCCATTGTTCAGCATATTTCAGAGGGAAACCAGCATGAACCAGAGTCGCAAACGCGCCGCGAAGGACGGGTGGCGGTCACCCAATGACGCGATCCGACGGCCGGTGGTGCGCGGAGGGTTCCAGGTTACGGAATTTCGCCTGTGCCGCGCCAGTGGTCCGGTTGCACACGGCGCGCTGGTGATTTGCCAATCAGGCATTTGGTAGGTATCATTTGGTACTTACCAAATGGAGCGTGCCGTGAAAACCCTGATCGACACCGCCAAGATTTTCACAACGGGACGCAGCCAGGCAGTGCGCCTGCCCAAGGCGTATCGTTTTGCCACTGAAGAGGTATTCATCGAGCGCAAGGGTGAAATGGTGATACTTCGCCCCAAGCACGAAAAGGATCAATGGTGGAGCAGTGTCGAAACAGCCCTGGCCCGCTTTGAGGGCATGCCTGTGAAAATTGACCGCCATCGCGGGCTGCTTCGAGACGATATTGAAAGCCTCGACTGATGGCTGGCCCGCGGTACCTGCTCGATACCAACATCTTCATCCATGCGCAGCGCGGTCACGCCAATGTGCTCAAGCGCATGCGCCGGGCGGGGCAGTCCAATCTGGTTCTGTCGTCGCTGGTGGCAGCCGAGTTGGCTTACGGCGTTGTAAAAAGCACGCACAAAGCCAATAACAAAGCGGCACTGGAGGCTTTGCTTTCCGCTTTTACGGTGGCGCCATGGGAAGAGTCCGCCATGTGGTTCTATGCGGAAAATTTCCACCGGCTCAGATCGGGCGGCACTCCGATCGGCGAAATGGACTTGCTCATCGGTTGCCAGGCATTGGCGCTTAACGCCACCTGCGTGACCAACAACACCCGTGAATTTGAACGGATTGAAGGTCTGAAGCTGGAGAACTGGGTGATATGAAGAGGCGGGCGGCTGGAGTATTTCATTTTTGGTGAGGCATGGAAATTCAACGCCCCAGATCATGCTCAATTCCCAAGAGATGCGCGCGCTGGAACACTGTTTTAAAGGCATCACCAATCCGCGCTGAAGCGAAGGGCCGCGCGATCGATTGCCGGTGATGCTTGGCATCACGGCGGGCGCAACGCTGTGTTGCACGGAGGATTACAAGGCGATGCCGGATTGGGCCAATGCCTTGGGACGGAAGGCGCGCGAGCGCTTTGGCTGCGGGCGCGAGAACGGCCTGATCGAAGGCAGGCATTACGCACTCGACATCTTCCATGCGGATGGCCACTACGAGCGCTTTCCCGCGCTCGTCAAAGAACTGTTGCAGCGTGTGCCGGCGGTGATCATGGCGGGCACCATTGCGTCCGTGCGCGCGGCGCAACAGGCGACCCGCACGGTGCCGATCGTGATGACCGGCGGCTATCCTGTCCCGGTCACCCGACCAGGATGGGCCTATTCGATGGCAACCGCGGCTCAATGCGCCGCGCCCACACCCAAGCGCTACCAGCGCCGCCGTCCCGAGCGGACGCTGTGGTATCGCATCGTCCAGACCCACCTCGAAACCTGGCTGAAACTTGCCATCGGCGAGGGCGGGGAAGCACCGCCGGCCCATGTCGAGCGAACCTTCCGCCGCTATCTCGAATGCGGCATCCTCGCGCATGGATTCGCCCGCGCCTACTGCGACCAGTGCCAGCACGATTTCCTGATCGCCTACTCCTGCAAGTGCCGTGGCGTGTGCCCCTCCTGCAACACCCGGCGCATGGCCGAAACAGCGGCGCACCTGGTCGATCACGTTTTCCCGCAACTACCGGTGCGGCAATGGGTGCTGGCGGTGCCCAAGCGGCTGCGTTACTTCCTGCAAGGGGACGCGGCCCTGCAAGGCACGGTGCTGCGCATTTTCCTGTCTGTGGTGGAACGCTGCCTGCGCGAACATAGCCCCAGCAGCCCCGCCGATGCCCGGATCGGGGCGGTCGCCTTCATCCACCGGTTCGGCTCCAGCCTGAACCAGCACGTGCATTTCCACTGCTGCGTCATCGACGGGGTATTCGAACCGGTTGCTGCTCCAAACAACGCCCCGGCCGCCGCCAAGGGCGCATCGTCATCGCTACTATGGTGTGCTCGCGCCCAATGCACCGCTACGCGCTGTGGTGACGGCGCTCGCTCCTGCCGCCGTCTCACCAGCGCCGACTTCTGCGGCATCCAGCGAAGAGCCCCGTCATCGCGCCGTGGCCCGGTATCTGTGGGCC
>JBEIFV010000011.1:0-72418 GCA_040382235.1 Burkholderiales bacterium | reverse complement strand
CGGCGCGCCGAGCGCGACCATTTGTCCGCGCTGGACGTGCTCAATACCGAAAAGAAGCTGGTGCTGCTGGGTGGCCCGGGGAGCGGCAAAAGCACCTTTGTGAACATCGTGGCCTTGGCAATGGCAGGCGAAATGCTCGGGCTAGCGTCACCCAGCCTGCCGACGCTCACCGCGCCACTGCCGGGCGAAAAGGAAGGAGAGAAAGAAATGCGGCCGCAGCGCTGGGATCACGGCGCGCTGCTGCCGGTTCAGGTGGTGCTGCGCGACCTGGCCAGCAGCCTGCCGCCGCCCGGCACCGCCGTGAACGCAGAGACTGTGTGGGCTTTCATCGGCAAGCAACTGACAGATTCCGCGCTCGCGGATTACGCACCGTACCTGCGAACCCATTTGTTGCGCCATGGCGGCCTGGTGCTGTTCGATGGCCTCGACGAAGTGCCGGACGCGCTCGATCGGCGCGAGCAGATCATGGCCTTGGTGCAAGACTTCGCAGCAACGTTTTCGAACTGCCGCTTTCTCGTCACCAGCCGCACCTACGCCTACCAGCGCCAGCCGTGGGACAAGGATGACCGGCACTAAAGCTGGAAGCTGGCCAATTTCGCCGACGTGCAGTTACTGCCCTTTACCAAAGCGCAGATGCACGGCTTCATCGACGCCTGGTTTGCCCACATGGTCGAGCTTTCGCGCCTGACGGCGGGCGATGCCGAGGGCCGCGCCGACCTGCTCAAGCGCACCATCGACCGCAACCCGCGACTGGCTGAACTGGCCGAGCGGCCGTTGCTGCTCACCTTGATCGCGCGCCTGCACACCGAGGGCGGCGGCGCATTGCCGGAAAAGCGCGAGGAGTTGTACATGCAGGCGGTCGACTTGCTGCTCAACCAGTGGGAGGGCCTGAAGGTCCGCTTTCAGCCGGATGGCAGCAAGGTGATCGAGCCGAGCCTTGCCGAATGGCTCGACGCCAGTCGCGACGCCATTCGTCGCGAACTGGACAAGCTGGCCTTCGAGGCGCATCGCGACCAGGCTGGCCTGGTCGGTACGGCTAATATCCCCCAGATCGACCTGATGGCGGCGCTCTTGGCCGCCGAGCCGCGCGACCGCGACCGCAAGCTGAGCCGTCTCGAGGAATACCTGTCCGATCGCGCGGGCCTGCTCGCTGCGCACGGAGTGGGCTACTACCAGTTTCCGCACCGCAGCTTTCAGGAATACCTGGCCGCCTGCCACCTGACGGTGGACCGCTTTCCGGATGAGCTCGGCCGCTTGCTGCGAGCCGACCCCAACCGTTGGCGCGAAGTCACGCTGCTGGCCGCGGCCAAGGCCGCCCGCGGCGCGTCGGATTCTGTGTGGAATCTGGTCGAGGCGCTGAGCCCGGAGGAAGAGCCGCCGGGCCAGGCCGCGCCGGTGCCGGAAGCGGCTGACCTTTGGGGTGCACTCCTGGCCGGCCAGGCCTTGTGGGAAACCGGACTTGCTGCGCCCAGCGCCAATACCGTACCGCGCAACGAGAAAAAGCGCTTGCGGGTGCAGCGCTGGCTACGTGCGATTGTCGAGCGCGGCTGGTTGCCACCGGTCGATCGTGCCCTGGCGGGTCGGGCGTTGAGCCTGCTCGGCGATGACCGAGATTTCGACGAGCTCGTGGCGATCGGTGCGGGCGAGTTCTTGATGGGCGACGACAACGACGACCGTGCGAAGCCTCGGCACCCAGTGAGTTTGCCGGCGTTCAAGATCGGCAAGTTTCCGGTGACTAACGGGCAATACCGCCGATTTATCGACGCCACCGGGCGGAAATGGCTCTTGCGTGATGCCGAGCTGGCCGACAGGGGCAACCACCCGGCAACCAGTGTGAGTTGGCACGACGCCCGCGCGTACTGCGATTGGCTCACGATCGAAAATCGCAAGTCTGGAAAGATTGCCAAGACGGAAGTCTTCACTTTGCCAAGTGAGGCCGAGTGGGAAAGGGCTGCTCGCGGCATTGAAGGACACGCCTATCCTTGGGGCGATGCCTGGCGCGAAGAATGCGCCAACACCATTGAGTCCGGCATTGGCGATACGAGTGCTGTCGGCAGCTTTGTCGCCGGGACCAGCGAGGCGGGTTGCCTGGACATGGCTGGCAATGTGTGGGAATGGACGCGCAGTTTGTGGGGCAAGGAGTTTTCTAAACCGACGTTCCGGTATCCATACAAAGCGGACGAAAGCAAGCGCGAGAACCTTGATGCGAAGGACAATGTATTGAGGGTCGTGCGCGGCGGTTCGTGGAACAGCCATCGGAACCTCGCGCGCTGTGCCTATCGCAACAGGAACGAGCCCGACAACCGCAACAACAATCTGGGGTTTCGAGTGGTGTTGCGTTCTGCCCACGTTCTTCAGCCCCTTCTTCTGGTTCTGCCGCAAGGCGGAACGGTGCACCGGCATCCAAGTGCCGGGCGTGTTCCGGCAATGCCGGCCGATTCGCGCCAAGCGGGTTTGCCGGCCGAGGCGAAGGAAGAAGAACAGCGCCAGACAGGTCTGGTCCGCGCGCGCGCCGCAAGGCAGGGCATATCCGGGGCGTTGCCCGCGCCGGGCGCATAGCAAAGCCGGGGCACGGTTTGGCGAACGCCCGCCGTGCCCCGCCCCGACCGGCCTCATTCATGCGCCGCAGCGTCGACTTGGTCCCGACCCGCCGTGCCGGCCGCGCCTCTGGTCCCGCTGGCGCTGGTCTGCCCGATCCAGCCGCCCAGCAGTTTGCCGATGCCAGCGACCATGCGGCTTACATGTTCATATTGGCCGACGGCAAGCCAGTCCCATTGCCGCGCCAGTCGAAGGTAGAGGCGCAGCTTATTCAATTGCGCGTCGGCGCCGTGCAGGTGCTGCAGGCGCTCGCCACCACGGCGGGCGTTGGCCTCGAAAATCGCTTCCTGAAAATCCAGCGCCGCACCCTGCAGGCGCTGAGTCACCACGAAGCGCTGGCTTTTCGGAAAGCGTTCGCATTGCGGCAGCAGCCAGCAAAGCAGGTCGTAGGTTTGGGTGAAGATCACCAGGTCTTTCGCGTTTGCCATGGCGGAATGGGGGAAAGGTTGCAATGGGCGCCATGTTCGACGCAATCAGCGATTGGGGCAACCTGTGCGAGGCCTATCGCTTAGCCGCGCGCGGCAAGCGTCGGCGCGCCAGCGCGGCAGCCTTCGAACATCAGGTCGCCGACCGCCTGATCGCGTTGCAAGGCGAGTTGCGCGCGCAGAGCTATCGCCCCGGCGCCTACTGCAATTTCTTCGTGCACGAACCGAAGCGGCGCAAGATCAGCGCCGCGCCGTTTCGCGATCGCGTGGTGCATCACGCACTGTGCCAGGTGATTGAACCGGTGTTCGAGGTGCGCTTCATCGCGCACAGCTATGCCAATCGCGTCGGCTTCGGCACGCACCGGGCGTTGAACCAGTTGCAGGAATGGGCGCGCCGCTGTCGCTATGTGCTGCGGGCCGACGTGGTGCGGCATTTTCCTTCGCTCGATCATGCGGTCCTGCGCGCCAAGCTGGCACGCCAGATTGCGGACGCCCAGGTGCTGTGGCTGATCGACACCATTCTCGCCAGCGGTGCGGGTGTGCTTGATGACGAATACTCGCCGGTGTACTTCCCCGGCGACGACCTGTTCGCCATCTACCGCCCTCGCGGACTGCCGATCGGCAACCTGACTTCGCAGTTTTGGTCGAACGTCTACTTGAACGATTTCGACTGGTTCGTCACCCGCGAACTCGGCTGCGCCGCCTACCTGCGTTATGTCGATGATTTCGTTTTGTTCGGCGACGACAAGCGCACCCTGTGGCAATGGAAAAACGCCATCATCGACCGCTTGGCAATGGAGCGGCTAACCATCCACGAAGCGCAAACGCAAGTGAGCCCGACGCGCTGCGGCATTCCGTGGCTGGGTTTCGTGGTGTACCCGTCGCATCGCCTGCTCAAACGCCGCAACGCGGTGAATTTCACCCGCAAGTTCGAACGCAATCTCGATGACTATCGCAGTGGGCGCATCAGCTTTGCCGAACTCGACGCCAGCGTGCAGGGCTGGATCAACCATGTGCGTTTCGCCGACACCTGGGGCCTGCGCGAACATGTGTTCGGCGGGCATCCGATTCCGCCGCGCGACGGGTGAAAGGGCATCCGAAAAAATTTCGAAGGGCGGGGGAAGTCTCCCCCGCACCCCCTCCGGAGGCGCAGAGGGGCGGAGGTTCAGAGATCAGAGTGACAGAGGTCAGAGTTTTGATGCAGGGGCAGAACGCAACACCACTCGAAACCCCACAAAGTAGCGGCGGGCGTCGGGCTCGTTCCAACCGCGAACGGCACAGCGCGCGAGGTACCGATCGTTGCCCCACGAACCGCCGCGCACGACCCTATAAACATCATCGGCAGCATTCGGATTTTCACGATCAAGATCGTTCAGATCATATGGATAAACGAATGTAGGCGTACCGCTGTCTTTTCCCCAAAGACTTCTGGTCCATTCCCAGACGTTACCAGCCATGTCATACACGCCGCTGTTGGCAGCAAAGCAACCCACAGGCGACGTGGCGCCGATGCCTGACTCATCATAGTTCGCGCGTTCCGGGTCCGGCTTGTCACCCCACGGAAATACTGTGCGGGAGAAGC
The DNA here is from genome assembly GCA_040382235.1 of Burkholderiales bacterium. Classification (GTDB taxonomy): domain Bacteria; phylum Pseudomonadota; class Gammaproteobacteria; order Burkholderiales; family JAEUOS01; genus JAEUOS01. Next base: position 67,813 of record JBEIFV010000011.1, on the reverse strand, counting down.
TGCCGCGCGCTGTTCTCTCCCACTCCAGTTCACTGGGCAAGGCAACCTGCCAACGTCCCGTGCGTACCAATTGGGTGACTTTGTTGTCCCACGGGGCGTTGGCAAGCGCGCTGTTTAGCCACTCACAGTAAGCACGGGCTTCGTGCCAATTGACTGAGCATACCGGCCGCGTTGCCGGGTCGCGGAGTGTGTCTTGATCGCCAATCTCGAAGGAAGCATCCTCAAGCGTCTTGGCCGCGACAAAAGCTGCGAACTGCGCGACGGTGACCGGGTAGCGCGATATGTAGAACTCGGGCGCGGGCGTCGTCTCGTCATTGATTTCGTCCCCGTGTGCATCCCTGCCGGTCGCCTTTCCGACGAGCTTCACATCCGCTTTGCGCGTGCCGATCACGAATTCCTGGTCGGCATGCACTTTTTCGAAGCCAAGCATCTCGTCGCCCGGCAAGTAGAAACGCTCCGCATCGAAACGCGGGTCGCCCAGCGCGGCCAAAACATCGCCTGCCTGCGCGCGCTGGTTCGCCGGTGCGCCGCCGTCCTTTGGGTGCACAGGCAAAGAAGCGACCAGCCAGTCGGCCACCCGTTTGGCGATGGCGCGCGTGCGTGGGCTCTTGTCGATCGCGCTGCGGCCGATCTCCACCAGTTGCAGGCCGGCCAGTCGGGCACGGGCCCAGTCGCCGGCATCGGGCTGTCGGCCTTTGAAGTCGGCGATTGCGGTGCCGCCGATCAATTCGTCGGCCGCGCTGGCGCCGCGTTCGGCCTTGGCAAGGCGCGCCGCCAGCGGCAACACCACCTGCCAATGCCCAGGCGCGGCGCGGGCCAGGCGCGCGCACTCGGCGGCGAAGTCGTTCCTTGTCGCCAGGTGGCAGGCGGCGAGAAACTCCTGGAAGGTGCGGTGCGGGAAGGTGAAGCGCGGCTCACCGTCCTTCTCGCCCTGGCCTACCAGCAACCCGGCGCGTTTCTCGATGTAGTCGACCACGATCGCGGCCTTGTTGCGGTCACCCTTCAGTAGCGGCAGGAAGGCGCGCACCAGGCGGTCTTCGCCGATGTCGGCCGTGCCTTCCTGGCCAACACTCTTCTCGTGTTCCTCGAAGGCCAGTTGCTCCAGCGCTTCACGCAGGTCGGTCAGTTTCAGGTTGGCGTCGCCCAAAGCGTCGAGCAGAGCTTTGTCGGCGCCGATCTGCCGGTTCCAGCGCAGCATCAGCAAATCGACCGACTCGTTGTACAAGTCGGCGCGGTCGTCGGGCAGCCGGCCGCGGTTGCTGTGCAGCGTGGCCATCAGCGTGAGCAGGAGCGGGTTGTGCGCCAGCGGCAGCAGGTCGGGCCGCTGGCGTGCGGTGAGCAGGTCTTCCATCTTGCGCTGCGCCTCGCCCGGCGAGCGCCAGTTGCGCTTGGCCAGCGCCGCGTACCAGGCGCGGATGAACTGCTCGATCTGCTCGTCATTGAGGTCGGCCAGGGCGTATACGCCTTTGGCAGGGTCGGGGCCGCCAGGCCAAGCGTAGGGGCGCGCAGTGAGGATGAAGCGGCATCTGGGGCCGGCCTTTTGCATCAGGTCGCGCACCGCCGGCAGTACGCGCGCGCGTTTGGCGCTGTCGCCACATTCGTCGAGACCGTCCAGCAGAATCAGGGCGCCATGCTTGAGGGCGATGCGCTGCACGATCTTCACCGCGTCGGCGGCGAGTCCGTAGCCGCTGGCGTCGAGGTCCTCGCCGATGAAGCGCCAGAGGTCGCCGGCGCGCGCTGGCTTGTCATCTGGTGGCAATTGCTCGGCGAAGCGGCGCAGGATCACGCGGATCGGGAACAGCGGGCCTTGGGGCCCTTGATCGCGCAGGCTTGTCAGTGCTTCAGCGCGACCCTGCCAGGCCTGTGCGAGAGTCAACAGCACGCTTGCGCCGAAGGTGCTTTTGCCGCTGCCCGGATTGCCTAGCAGGGTCAGCTCGCGGTGGGTGGCCAGCGCGTCGAGTGCGGACACCGCTTGCGTTTCCTTTGCGGATTCCATGCTCTCGCGCACACGCTCGCCTTTGTGGGCCAGCCATTGCGCGAGCGTCGTCTCCGCCGGAATGCGCTGCGTGGTGTCGAGCGGCACGTAGATATCGGCCAGCTCCAGCGGCGTTTGCCGCGCCTGTTCGGCCGAAAGATCGATTTCGCCGAGCTTCAGGCCGGCCAGGTCGGCGCTTAGCGCATGCAGATACAGCGCGATGACCGACTTGGTTTCCTCGACGTCCTCGCCGGTTTGGGTGATGGTGGTGACGAACTGGACCAGGTCTCCATTGATGAAGTATCCGCCGTTGGTCGCGACCTGTGTGCCGGAGTTGAGCGGGGCCGAATTGGGGCCGCCGACATAAAGGCTGCGCTCGCCCAGGGCAACGCCATCGTCCTGGGCGATTGCGCCCGAGCCGCTGAGACTGGCCTTCAGCGCCGCTTCCAGCTCGGCAACGCGCCGCTCAAGCGCTGCGTTGCGGTCCGCGCCGTCAGATTCTTCTGCCATGGCGAGCCCTTTACTTTCCCTTGATTTTGTCGAGCACGTATTGGGTCACCGGCCCGGCAATACCGCTAAGGAGAGGCGTTGCGAACATGCCGATCACTGTGCCGACAGCGCCCGGCACCAGATCGACCAGGCCATCGACGATCTTGCCCAGTCTGGTGTCGTCGGCTTCCTTGCCCTTGGCGACTTCTGTCTTGAGCTGCTTAACCTTCTCCGCGGCGGCGGCTTGCGTGGCTGGCGCTGTGCCGGCTTGCTTGATCGCGGCCAGCAGGGGCGCGAACAGGTCGCTCAACTGTTGCGCCGGGATCCCTTGGGTGACGCTGGCTTGCGCACCTGGGCCGGTGGCGATGCCGGTGCCGGACACGTCGCCGGTGGTGATCTGGGTGCCGGTGTTGATGTTGCCCTTGTTCTGGCCGCGAATGAATACGCCACCGGCGCCCACTGCGGTTGCGCCGGTGCCTTGCGCGATGGCGCCGCTGCCGGTGTTGGTGGCGTCATAGGTGGTGGTGGCCGCAGCGCCCTTGTGGGCATCCATCTCTATGAAGCCTTTGGCGGCCAGCTTGTCGAGTTGCCCGCTGAAATGCGGCTTCAGTTCGGCTAAGTCTTTGTAGGTGGTGTGGAAATGTCCTAGCGCGGCGAGCTTCTTCTTAAAGGTCAGGAGGCTCAGCAGGTCGTCGCTGTCAACGCTTCCGGTGTTGATCTGGGCGTCCTTGAAATAGGTGTAGACAAAAGGCTTGTTGGTCGCCTTGAATTGCTTGAAGGCGGTTTCGAATTCTTCTTCGGTGTACTTGCCCACCTTGGTGCAAAACAGCATGACGAAGATGTCGCAATCGCGGACCGCGTTGTTGTAGTCGTCCTGTAATCGGGTCTGCGACATGGCGTCGAGAAAATCTTCCCAGATCACCAGTTCCAGAAACACCCCGCGCGAGACCCACTCCTTGTTCTTGCGATTGATCAGGATCTCGAACTGGTCGCGGTCGGCTTTCAGTTCGGCGGAGGAGGCCAAGAATATCTTTTTGGTTTGCATGAGGGGGCACTGTGGTTGGCTATGCAAAATGAGAACACAAATCCGACTGCAATGCTCGATTAACGAAACGGCGTCGCCTGGTCAATCGCACGTGATCGCGCTACAGCAATGCGAAACTGATCACGCCTACGAGTGGCGGGAAGAAGCGTGCTTGCGACGCTTGGCAGGAGCGTCTCGTGGCCCCATCACGCATCTACGCCGCCTGGATTGCTATGATGAGCCTCCTCGCGACAAATTCCGCGCAACCGGCGCAAGCGGCCTGTCATGAAAAACGCGGTCAGAAAGATTGAAGGCAATTGGGACTTGGGTTACGTCCTCGACAAGCACGTGCTGTCAAGTATCTACACCGGCGACAATGCGCAGGGCCACGCGCAGTTCGACACGCTGAGGTCTGAAGTGGGCGAAGCATTGTTCCAGCTCAAGTATCGGCACGATTGGAAGCAGATTCCGCTGCTCGCCGCGGAAATGGCCGCCAACCTCTACCCACGTTACAAGAATGTCGAAATCCTGATCCCGATGCCGGCGTCAAACATTCGCGCACGGCAGCCCGTCACCGAGTTGACCGAAGCTCTTGGGAGAATCGTGAAGATTCCCGTGTTTGAGGATTTGCTGCGCAAAAAGCGTAATGGCAAGCAACTCAAGGATCTCACCAGCAAGGCTGAAAAGGCCGCCGCGCTCAAGGATAGCTTCAGTGTCAATGATCAGATAAGCGGTGAAGGCGAATGGAACGCGCTGATCGTGGATGACCTGTATGCAACGGGTGCCTCGATGGAAGCCGCATGCGCAGCCCTGCGTAGCTACCCCAAAGTGCGAAAAATCTACGTCGCTGCGCTGACATGGAGGTAAGCGGATGACCACAGTCTTCATCGCCGGCTCGATCAAGATCAAGCGCTTGGATCGCAAATTCAAGGATCGTATCGACAAGGTCATCGCGTCCGGCTTCAATGTGGTCGTGGGCGACGCGGATGGCGCTGACACCGCCATCCAGACCTATCTGTTCGAGCAAGGCGGCAGCAAGACCACGGTTTACTGCAGCGGTTCGCGGGCGCGCAACAACGTCGGAAACTGGCCGATCCGCAGCGTCACCACCGATTTCACACCCGGCACACGCGCGTATTTCACCGCGAAAGACCTGGCCATGGCCGAAGCGGCGGACTATGGGTTGATGATGTGGGACGTAGCCAGTACCGGCACTCTTGGCAACGTGATTGAACTGTTAAGTCGCAAGAGGAAGTCGGCTGTGTTCGTCAACAAGAGCCGCGAATTCATGAACGTCGGCGACGTTGCGCAACTTCAGGCGCTGGTGGCTCGTATGTCTGAACAGGCCCGTCACAAAGCCGATGAGAAGTTGAACTTGACCAAGAGAATCGAGGCGCTAAGCCACGAGCAGCTACATATGTTCGCGTAACGGACCCCGCCGCCGTTGCGGCTCTATTGCGCCGCCTTGCGCACCGCATCCTTCACAAAGCGGATCGGCACTTCCCGTACCGGCTGCGGTGCGATGCCGTGCTTGCCTAACGCGCGATCGAGATTCTTCCCTTCCGGGTCCGCCAGCGCCGCTTCACGCGCCGCGAAAATGGCATCCGCTTTCGCTTCGTCGCCAGCCACGGCCGACCCCTCAACCAGGTTGTCAAAGATGCGCCCAAAGTTGGCCTTGCCGCGCTTGTTGGTGTCGCCATAGCCCTTGATCAGGCGTGCGGTGAGGGCGATCTCGTAGGCCAGGCGCGGGCTGGTTTGCGCGGCCTTGACGATCGCGGAGAGCCAGCGTTCGATCAGTTTCTGCTCCTCGGCAAAGCGCGCGGTGCGGCGGCGCCAGAAGCGCATGCCGGCCACCGTGCGCAGCATGGCGAAGCCCACAATCGAGTTGGTCTTGATGTGCATGCCGATCGAGAGTTTGTGCTCCCAGCCGCGTTTCACCGCCCAGGCGTGGACGCTCTTGGCCATGGCGGGCGGCAGCATGCCGGTGATTTCGTCTAAGCCCGGCTTCAAGAATTCGATGATGTGGATCGGTTCTTCCGGCTTGGCGCGCACTTCGTCGCGCACGCGGGCGAAGCGGCTCTTGCGGGTTTTGAGGTCGGCCACGCGGATCAGGTCTTCGAAGCTCATCCACAGCGCCAGGTAACGTGCGGTTTCAGCGGTGAGCTTGCCGATTTGCGCGTCATGGTGCGCGATCGGCTTCAGGCGTTCGAGGTAGAGCTTGACGTAGGCGGCGTCCTGGTAATCGGCGAGGCGCTTGATGCCTTCGCTGATCAGGTGGTGGGCATGTTGCGGGAACCCTTGTGCTGTGGGATCGGTACCCGGGCTGGAAGCCGCCGGCTTCGTGTTCGCGGTGGCGATGGCGCTGTCGCTGACCGCGGCATTGAACCCGGCACCAAACCCGCGCAGGCTCGCTTCCACGCCCTTGCCGGAAGCCTTGATCGCCTCCTCGCACATGGCTCGTGAGAGCGGCAGCTTGCCCGAGCCTGCCATCGCGCCGAACATCACCGCCGAGATCACCGTGCCGGCTTGTTGCGCGGCTTCGGCCATGTCGAACAGCACGGCGCGGCCGGCCAGTTGCGGTGCGGCGTCCAGGATGCGCTGGCTCTCGAAGCGGCCGTCGGCCATCGGCATTTTTTCGATGGTGGCGTAGATGCGGTGGCTGGAGGCGATCAGCGTGGTGCGCTGGGTGACCCAGCCGTTTTGCAGCGCGCGACCGGCTTCGACCAGTTCGGAGGCCACCATCAAATCGACATTTCCCGGCGTGGGGGTGAGTGCCAGCACCGGGCGCTTGCCGGCCAGTTGCGCCCAGGGTGTGGGAAAGATCTCCAGGTAATAGGTGGTGGCGCCGGTGCGTTGTGCCACGCCGGGAATGGAGGTGCTCTGCACCGGCAAGCCGGCGGCGGTGCCGGCGTCGCGCAGCCAGTCGGCCAGTACGCCGCCGCCTTCGCCGCCGAGCGCGGCGATCAGGATGGTGATGGGTTTGTCGTTCATGCCGGTTGCAGCGCGCCGATCACCGCGCTGCGTAACTTTGCCTTGAAGCGGTCCCACCAGCCGGTGTTTTGCACGATTTCGGCACGAAAGAACGAGGGGCACAATACCGCCGCATGCGCCACTTCGCCGCACAGGCCGCAGCCGACGCAGTTGTTGTTGACATGCGCCACCGGGTCGACCTTCAAGGGGTCGGTCGAATCCTTGATGGTGAGCGAGGGGCAGCCGGAGAGGCGGATGCAGGAGTGGTCGCCGGTGCAGGTGTCTTCATCGACACCGTAGCGCACCCGCACCACGCGCTCGCCGCGCCTCATTTTTTCGGCGTTGATCGGTTTGATACGGCGCTGCTGCTCGAGCATGCATTCGCCTTCGGCGATGATCACCTTGAGCCCCTTGAACGGGCTGGTCATCGCATCGCGCAGCACGGTCAGCGTATTGGCGACCTTGTAGTTGTCTACGGTCTTCATCCACTTGATGCCCATGCCGGTCAAGGTGCGTTCGATGCCCATGTCGGTGGCCCGATGCTCCTGGCTTTGATGCGGGCTCGAGGGCACTTCCTGGGTGCCGGTGGCCGAGGTGTAGCCGTTTTTCATGATCACCAGAATACCGTCGTCGTTGTTGAACACCGCGTTGGACACGCCGGACGACAAGCCGTTGTGCCAGAAGCCGCCGTCACCCATCACGGTGATGCTGCGCTTGGCGAACAAGGGGCCGATCGCCGAGTTGCTGGCCAGCCCCAGGCCATAGCCCAGCACGGTATTGCCGATGTTGAAAGGCGGCAGCGAAGAAAACAAATGGCAGCCGATGTCGGCCGAGACATGGTAGCCGCCGGCTTCGCGCTCCAGCAGTTTCATGGCCGAGAACACCGGACGTTCCGGGCAACCGACGCAAAAGCCCGGCGGCCGGTTGGGCACGGCACCGCCCATCAGCGCGAGCGCCTTTTGCTTGTTCGCCACGAGCACCTCGGGCGCGGCGGCGATCGGCGTCGCGTCAAGGCCGCGCGGTGCGGCATTGGCAATGTATTTGGAAAGGCCCGCCAGCATCACCTCGCCGGTGTATTCACCGGCCATCGGCAGCACATCCTTGCCGTACACCTTGGTCTGGATATCTGCTTTGCGCAAAATCGCATGCAGCGCATCCTCGATGAAATTCGGCTGCCCTTCCTCGATCATCAGCACCGAGCGCTTGCCGGCACAGAAGGCGGAGAGCTCGTCCGGAATCAAGGGATAGGTCACATTCATCACGTACAGCGGCACCTGGGTGGCGCCGAAGGCATCGGCCAGGTTCAGTTGCTGCAGCGCGCGGATCACCGCGTTGTACATGCCGCCCTGCAACACGATGCCGATGTCGGAGAGCGGCCCGTCGAAGGTTTCGTTCAACTTTTCGCGCTTGATGAATTCGACCGCGGCCGGCCAGCGGTGCTCGATCTTGTGCTTTTCCTGTGCGTAGGAGGAGGGCGGCAGCACGATGTTGGCGTATTCGAACACCGGCTCCTGCAGCAGCGCATTGCGCGAAATCTTCGCCTCCACGTTGTCCTTGCATTCAAACGAGCCATGCACATGGCAGGCGCGGATGCGCAGCTCGACGAACACCGGCGTGCTCGAAGCTTCGGAAAGCTCGAATGCCTTCTCGACCGCGTTGACGATCGAGGGCAGGTTGGGGCGCGGATCGAGCAGCCACATCTGCGACTTCATCGCAAAGGCGTGGCTGCGCTCCTGCATGATCGAGGAGCCCTCGCCGTAATCCTCGCCGATGATGATCACCGCACCGCCCTTGACGCCGGACGAGGCCAGGTTGGCCAGCGCGTCGGAGGCCACATTGGTGCCCACGGTCGACTTCCAGGTCACCGCGCCGCGCATCGGATAATTGATCGAGGCGCCCAGCATCGCGGCGGCGCCGGCTTCCGATGCGTTGGCCTCGAAATGGATGCCGAGTTCCTTCATGAACTCGCTGGCATCGGCCAGCACATCGATCAGGTGCGAGATCGGCGCGCCCTGGTAGCCGCCGACATATGACACCCCCGACTGCAGCAAGGCCTTGGTCACCGCCAGAATGCCTTCGCCGTGAAAGGTGTCACCCTTCCCCAGTTTGAGGAGCTTTACTTCTTCCTTGAAAGAACGTTCCATCGCCAATTCCTTTGAGAACGTGCAACCGCAGCTGCCGATTACAGAATCACTTCAATCGAAAAACACATTCCAGGAACGCTGTGTATTGCAACTCAGCATACATGAATCACTCTCGCTTGCGCCTCTTTCCCACAACGGCGAATGGCTCTTCTTTTGACGAAACAGGAATCAAGTGTGGCTCCGGGAGCGAGTCTTGGCGGCTCGCTATCGCGGGCGACACGGGTCGGCGCGTGTGCGCGGCAATGGCTTGTCAAGCAGGTTCCAGGCCGTGTTTGCGCTTGGCTGGCGTTGCTTCAGCCGATGCCATGCCGGCCAGCAGTTTGCGTGTTGCATCGACCTGCCCGCAGGTGGTCGAAATGCCGGCGGAAAAGGTGGTGATCAACTGCACGCTGGCCGGCAAGGGCCCCACCACATCGATACCGGCCATGTGAATCAGCTCGGAGAGCTGCTGAAAGCCGAGTGCCGCCTTGGCCGCAGCCAGCAGCGAGCCGACCGGCACTCCTGGAGGGGCCACCACCAGCTTGGCCTTGATGGCCTCGGCGATGCCCCACTGGGCGAACAACTTTTCCAGGTAGACACCGGAGGGGCCGGTGGAATAGCAGACACTGGGCGCAGCCAGAATCGCGCGCTTGAGCGCTTCTTCGGTGCCGATGTCGGGCCTGGGTGCGCCGGTCGGAACGGCCACGGCAGCGCTCGACTTCACCACATCGACCTTGCTGCCGGCGATCAGCTTGCCTTCGGCCAGCAAGGCATCGATGACGGCGGACGCCAGAACGACCACGTCAAAGGCTTCGCCGGCACGCGCCCGCCGGGCGATCTCGACGCCGCCGGCGTTCTCATAGGCCAGGGCCTGGCCGCTGGCCGCCTGGTAGTGCGCCAGGTACTCGGAGAGAAATTCTTTGGTGGCCAGGGAAGTCATGACCTTGATCGGGGTTGAAGCCATTGCGGTGATGCTCCGAAAAGTGCAAGGGTAGCGAGGGATTCGCAGTGTCTTACAAATGCGTCACCGGCGGGGCGCGCGTGCTGATCCGCCAGGCTAACGAAACCGGGCTGCGCGAGATCATGACGATAGACAAGATCGACTTTGCGCGCCATCAACCGCCCGAAGGCGACGCGCTGACCCTGCCTTGACCTTGGGGCAAGGTGCTTCAATTCACCGACCAAAACCGGCCTGCTTGATTTTTCTCCGGGTGCATGCCGGGAAATCTTGAGACTCATCGCGGGTGATGCTTGCCGTCATGCGAGCTGACGCCCGCGACTGATCCGTCGGCCATTGCCGCTCAAACGCCAGGCCGGATCTGCTCGATGACCACGCCGCAGTCAAGTTGCGCCCAGGCGCGGTCCGCCGTCAGCGCGGGCAGTTTCTGCGACCGCGCCAGCGCCAGACAGGCGCGGTCGCCGATTGAAAGGCCGAACGCGCGCGATGCCGGACGCAATGCGGCGCAGGCACGCGCCGCAGCATCGTCGAATGCCCAAACCGCCAGTTCCAGCGCGTCGAATGCGGCTTCGGCATCATGGCCGCTCATGCCACGGTCGATCAGGCGTGTCAGCACTTCGGTGACATTCACCGCGGAGATGCAGCAAGCACCTTGCTCGATACGTGACAACACCGCATCCGAGCAGGGCTCCGCCTGCAGCAATGCCAGTACCGCGGAGGCATCCAGCACGCACGCGAGCGTCACGCATCCCCTCCGCTGGCTTCTCGCCGCCGCTCCGAGATCAATTCTTCGGCGAGCGAGGTGCCGGCCGGCACATGCAGGCGCACCAAGTCCTGCGCGCGGCGGATGCGCGCGGCTTTGGTGGTCAGGCGCGCCTCACCCTCTGCCATCTCCCACAGCACGGTATCACCGTCCTTGAGGCCGAGTTTCCGGCGAATCTCCACCGGAATGACGACACGGCCACCTTCTGACATTTTCATTGATATCATGATAAAAAGACATTGTTGTGTAAATCTGTCATTATACCGAAAGTCCCAGTCAGCAATCACGCTGTTTCAGCCTTGCGGCGGCGCGGCGGCTTTGGCGACTGTCGTAGCGCCTGCTCTTCAGGCACGGCGCTGCCGGCCTTTTCCAGCAGATCCAAAGCACGCCCGCTATTGCCCTTGGCCGCGCGGGCCGCGAAAAACGCCGCCGCCGCGCGCGCCGACTGTTTTTCAGCCAGTGCGATTTCCAAGGCCTGGTTCATGTCCACATTTTCCGCCGCCACCGCTTTCTTCCGCCATCAGGAATCCAAAAGCAGATCCAGATCAAGGCCGTGCGGTACGAAGTTCCTGAAGTCATGATCGAGTGAAACCAGGCGCAAACCGCCGCTGATGGCGAAGGCGGCGAGATAGGCGTCCATCCACACCTTGGGCGAGGCAGTGTCACGCGCAGCGATGCGCTGCCACAGCGCGGACGTGCCGGGAGGCTCGTCGCGCTCGCACACTTGCGGCAGCCGCGTCGGTGCGTCCACGGCAATCAGCGCATCACGATTTGTGAGGCCCGTGGCGCCATAGGCTTTGAGCAGCGTTGGCGTCGAGGCCAGGCGCAGGAAACTCTGTTGGGCGGAGCGGCAAAACACCACCGGTTCAGCCGGCTTGGCCCGTTGCAGGGATTGCCGTGCCTCTGCGTGAAACGAATGCGTCGGAAAAGCCGCCGCGAGCCACACGCTGGTATCAAACAGGGAGCCCGGCACGCCGCAAGTCCCCCTCGGCCAGCGCCGCCTGTTCCGGCGCCTGGGTGTCCCCGGAGATGTGGGCCACTGCAGTTGCGCGCGGCGTGCGCGCCGACAAGCTGCTGGCGGCCAACGATGCCTTCGGATTTTTCGAGACCGCTGGCGGCCTGATCCAAACCGGGCCTACGCGTACCAGCGTCAATGATTTCCGGGTGGTGCTGATCACGTGACCGCGCCGGATTTTTCAGTAGCGGAGGTTGATCATGATTCGCGAACACGACCAAATCGTGGTTCTCCAGGACCTGGCCGATTTGCCGGTGCGCTCTGGCGACATCGGAACCGTGGTGCACGTCTACGCGGGCGGCACGGCGTTTGAAGTCGAGTTCATGTCCTTGAACGGCAAGACGATCGGCACCGCAACGCTCTCATCAAGTCAGGCACGCGCAATTCTTGACGGCGAAATCGCCCATGCGAGATTGATGGCTGCTTGACCGATGAGCGGGTCAGCGCATCGAAGCCGCCATGCGCTCGGCAGCGAGTTCGGCCAGCATGATTGTCGGTAGGTTGGTATTCGCACTCGGAATGACCGGCATCACGGAGGCATCGGCCACGAACAGGTTTTCGATGCCGTGGACACGAAATTGCTCATTGACGACCGACAGCCGATCTTCCGCGCGGCCCATCGCGCACGTGCCGGCCGGGTGTCCCATCGGGCTGATCGACGACAGGATCTCCTGATCTGAAATCTCGCGCCCGCCGCCGCGCAGCGCGACCGGCGCCCCACTCTTGAATGCGCGGCTGAAGATGCCGCGGCGAAGAAAGGCCGGCGAGTTGGCCGCGGCCTGTGCCGCCATCGCGAGAACCTTTCCGGCCGGCCCGGGCCGGTTGAACTGTTTCATCGCCAGCGCGCCCGGAAGCAGAAACGCTTCATGGTAGTGGGCAGCGACGCCGGGATCCCGCAGCAACCGCTCGGACAGTCGCGCTGCCAGGACCATCCGTGCCGGATCGGCAGGGTCCGACATGAAGCGGAAGTTGACCTCCGGGTTTTCCAGCGGGTCAGAACTCCTGAGCCTGACCGATCCGCGGGATTGCGGGGAGTAAAGGGCGCTTCCTACCAGGGCAAAATCCGGCCCATACGATGCGCCGCTCACCCGGCCGACGACGAAACCGAACAGATCACTTGGCGCACAGCCCGGCATCCCTGATGACGACCGCATGCCTGCGAGAGCGAAGCGCCGCAGCCGGGGATCCATGCGCTTGCCACGCGGCAGCGTGAGTGCGAAGAACACGTACGGGTGATTCTGCAAATTGCGCCCCACGCCAGGCAGGTCATGGGCCGGCTGGATGCCGAGCGAAGCCAACTCACCTGCCGGACCGATCCCGGACTTGAGCAAAAGCGTGGGCGAATGGATTCCGCCGGCGGAAACGATCACGCGGGTGGCGCGCAATTGAACGGCCGAACCTGCCCGGATCGCCTCGACACCTGAGACAGAACCGCCGTCGATGCACAGCCTGGTCACCTGCGTATCGGTGAGGATCTCGAGATTCGGCCGCGCCCTGACGGCTGTCGTCAGGTAGCAGCCCGGAGTCGTGACGCGCGCCTCGGCGTCGATGGCATTGGGCATGGGGAAAAAGCCGTCGCCGGGCGCTTCGTTGATGTCGGGCACCAACGGCAGCCCGGCACGCTGCGCCGCCGCTTCCATCGCACCCACGAACGCCGGCCATTGCTCCCGGGGCGTCCGACAGATGGCGTGCAACCCGCCTTCTCCATCCTGCCGGTCGCGATCGTTCTCGATCTTCCGGAATCGGGGAAGGACCGTGTCCCACGAGAAATCCCCGGCGCCGGCATCCGCCCAGCGCGCGTAGTCGGACGGTACGCCGCGCAATGCGATCATGCCGTTGATGCTCGAACCACCACCCAGAACACGTGCCTGCGGGTAGGGCGACGGCAACGCCCCATCCCTCGCGGAGGCCGACAAGCCGTTCCAGAAGTACTCCGGATTGACCGTTGCCGCCGGAAAAGGGTCGCGGATATCGGCCGGTTCACTGCCCGGACCAATGTCTTGGCCGGCCTCCACCAGCACGACTCGACAGCGGGGATTCTCGGACAGGCGCGACGCCAGAACAGCACCAGCGGTCCCGCCGCCGACGATCAAGAATTCGATTTCCATGTTTTTTCGTTCGTTGGGTCTGGACGCTCACGGGAAAGGCGTCCTGCGCCCGTCACCGGGATCCGCGATGGCCGTCGGAGTTGCCTGAGATTATCGCGCGTCGGACGGACGATGCTGCCCGGGCCCGTTTTTCATGATTCGCATGTTCGTAGCGTGCAGCAACGCCCCCCGGTCGACGGTCCGTCACCGCAGGGTTCATGGCAGACCGCTGTCGTGCCGGTACCACCGAATGATGCTGTGGTCCGCTGGCAACGCGGTCAACTCTTGCTGTCAACGACAGCTTCTTGGCCGACACCGGCCAGACGACTTAATCGCCACCGTCGGACGGCAGGCGACCCGTTCCGGCCGGTCGCGCTTATCCAACGCAGCCGCTCGGAGGTAGACTTGCCGTTGACTTGGATTGATTGGGCTTCAGCCTTCCGATCCCGGCAATTGTGAATAGCGGTTCTGACCGAAGGAATCGGATGACCAAGCTTGCGGGCACTTCTCGCCGTGGGCTTGATCGGCACAGTATTGTTCGCGCAAGCGCAACCATCGCGAGGCGTGCCACGCATCGGAGTGCTCGATCCCGCGCCTCCGGAGACTTCATCGGCGCGCCTGAACGGACTCCGCAATGGCCTGAAGAGTCGTGGTCTTGAAGAAGGGCGCGACTATGTCATCGAATATCGCTCTGCGGAAGGCACGTTCGAACGCCTGCCGGCCCTGGCGGCGGATTTGGCCAAACTGCCAGTCAAGGTGCTGGTGGCGCGCAATACGCCAGGCGTGCTTGCGGCACGCGCCGCCGCCACCAAAATCCCGATTGTGATGGCCGACGTCGGCGACCCAGTTGGCACAGGCCTAGTCAAGTCCCTTGGCAGGCCTGGCGGAAATATCACCGGGCTTAGCAACTCACGCATTGAATTGATTCCCAAGCGCCTTGAATACCTTCACGAAGTCGCACCACTGCTTCGCCGCCTTGCGGTGCTTGCCAACCCGGATGATCAGAACATGTCATTTCAGGTGGCAGAATTGCGCACCGCTGCTGGCAAGCGCGGCATCGAGTTTCGAATCTTTGAAGCCCGTAATCCGAAGCAAATTGAGGCTGCTAGAGAAGATGCTGGCGTGGAAGGCGCAAGCGGTGCTTCCATTGGTCAATCCGTTGCGCTTTTCCGAGCAGCTGATTCCATGGCAGGCGCAACACCGTGTGCCGGTCATGTTCGGCTACAGCACCGATACTTTGGCAGGAGGACTAATGGCCTATGACGCGGATCTGTCCGACCAATATCAGCGTGTCGGCCTTTATGTCGGCAAGTTGCTCGCCGGTGCTGATCCGGCGACGCTTCCGGTCGAACGGCCGACCCGCTTCGAACTCACGCTAAATCTCAAAACCGCCAAGGCGCTGGGCATCAAGATTCCCCAGTCATTGCTGATCAGCGCGACGCAAGTGTTTGAATAGCGCCGCTACGAACGGCAGCTTCTGGTGACACCGGTCAGATGATTCAAACATCACCATCCGACGGGATGCGACCCGATGCAGTCGTTGAAGCAGTGCATCTGGCCGTCGCAGACCTGCCCTTCGATGGGGCAGTTGCATGAACTGCCGCGGCGACATCTGCGTGCGTGGTGGCGTCTCGCCAAGCTGTCTTGAGCTTAAACAACTCGATCGTGGCGTTGGTTTGCACGCGTTCACCTGCCACAGCCCGGCTCCGTGATGTACCGGCACAGTTGTTCCAACTCCCAACGGTCGCCGGACGTCACAACCCGCAGCAGAGGGTCGCTGAAATTCTGCAGGCCGGCGCACAGCGGGCCAGTTGGAGTCCGTTTCTGTGGGCATCACGCGTTGCAGCGCCAGCACCCGCTGGCCGGCGAGTGGTCAAAACGGCCGCAAGCCGCCGTCGCATTTCGATGTCGCGCTGACGCGCGCGCTGGTGCACCGCCACTACGTTTAGGTGAACCAGGCCATCAACCGGCGCCTCGCTCAGGCCTGCGGGACATCGGTTTGCGCAAAGTCCTGGCCCTTGAAGAGCAGCGCATCGCCTCGGCGCATGGCCAGCGCGTAGGCAAAACAATCACCAAAGTTCAAGCTGGCCGGATGCTGCCCTTTGCCAAAGCGTTGCCAGGCATCGAAAGCGGTTTGCACCATCTCGGCATCCGCCGGCACGACCAGCGCCTCGGCGGCAACAAGCAACTCGCCCAGGGCCTGCACACCCGGTGGGCCTAGCCGGGCTGAAATCACGATCATCGCTTCCAGCCAGTTGGCCGCGCAAATTACCGGCCTCTGCGCGCCGGACAGCTTGATGGCCAGCGCGTCGCAGCCCGGCTCGCCCAGCAGGATGGCGACAAGGGCCGAGCTGTCGCTGACCATGTTCAGCCCGGCACCCCGTCGGCGCCCAGCCCGAGAAGCTCGCCCGCAGGACGCGTATCCACGACAGGCATGCCGGCGGTGCGCCCAGCAATCGCGCGGATGCGGGCCAGGCGCTGGTCGGCATCGGACAGGCTGGCGGTGCTGCCCCTCAAAGCATCCAGTTGAAGAATGACTTCTTGATTGAGCGAACGGCGGTGGGCGCCCGCCTGTTGCTTCAACCAAAGGTGCAAGTCGGTAGGCACATCGCGCAGGGTGAGATTGGGCATGGTCGGTAAAATGATGTCAAAACGACATCAATATAACATTATTTTAGTATCGATCCGCCCGCGGCGGCGCCCGGACCTGCACATCCACGTACGTGAGGACCTTCTCCACCACGGGCTGCTCAAGGATGGCGGCGATTATGTTCACTGGCCGGGAAGCCGTCGGCCTCGACCAACTCCCGATGGCCGCAACCTGCAGCCCGACTGGCGCGGCACCCTCGCTCCGTGAATGGCCGCTGTCACGCTGACACCGGCCGAACGAGTTACAGATTACCGTGGGGCTGTCCCCGACCCAAACCCGTCACTAGAAAGCCCGGAAAACGGCCACTTCGAGGCTTCGGCGCTTCGTGCGCTTCGGACCTTAGGGGGGTCTGGGGGCGATAGCCCCTAGCAGCCGTATTTTTCGGGGTGGATAAATGGCCCGCTACGAGCACCTGCCGATCTACAAGGCAGCACTGGACCTGACGGTGCATTTCGAGCAGGTGGTGGCGGGGTTTTCCCGCTATCACAAGTACACCCTGGGCACCGAGTTGCGCGAAGGCAGCCGCGGGGTGCTCATGCAGGTGCTCAAAGCCAACAACGCTGCCACCGCGCCCGCCAGGCAGGCCGAACTCCTGGCACTACGCGAACGCATCGAGGCGCTCACCATGACGCTGCGCGTGGCCAAGGAGGTGAAGGCATTCAAGAGTTTCGCGGGCTACCTGCATGCGGTTGAGCAGGTAGGCTCGCTGGCCAGACAGAACGAAGGCTGGTTCAAGCACACCCGGGCCAAGGCTTGAGGTGGGCCAAGCATGGGGGCCTGAATGGCCGTGACGTGCCGCGTCAAGCGGCCGGCGCGGACAGCGTGCCGAAGATTCATCATCGTGCGTTCCTCCCGCCTTTTTGGGAGCGACAAGCTCCGGCAGCCGGCGCATCCAGGCTGTCAAGGCATGTTTGTTCAGGCGTTCGTACCCGGCAACGGGATCGGCCGCCGGTGGCCCCGCCGCTTGCGGTTCGTCCTTGGCGGGGGAAGTGGAGGAACTTGCGTGCAGACCGACATCTACTGGTCCGGTCTGGAGTACGCGCCGAATCCGAACAACGCGTGGAACTTCAACACCGACAACGGCAACCAGAACAACAACGACAAGAACAACCAGTTGTATGCCCTGGCTGTGCGCTCCGGAGGATGATGCCCCGTGACACCGGATGAAGGCTTGTTTTCACTGGCCAACATTCACCGGCAATACATCGCCTGCCGCCGCAACAAGCGCAATACGGTCAACGCGTTGCGCTTCGAGGCGCGGCAGGAGCTGAACTTGCTGGAACTGCGCGACGCCCTGGCTGAGCGCAGCTACGAACCGGGCCGCTCTGCCTGTTTTTTTGTCGAGCGGCCGAAGCTGCGCGAAATCTTCGCCGCCGATTTCCGCGACCGCGTGGTGCACCATGTGCTGGTGAGCTACCTGGAGAAGACCTGGGAGCGGGTGTTCATCCACGACTCTTGCGCCTGCCGCCGCACAAGACCCTGTTTCGCGCCCCGCCGGACACGGGCCTGCCGATCGGCAATCTCAACAGTCAGTTCTTCGCCAACGTGTACCTCAACGCGCTGGACCAGTTCGTCAAGCATGGCCTGAAGTGCCGCTGGTACCTGCGCTATTGCGACGACTTTGTGCTGGTCGCGCGCTCCCCCGCGCAGTTGCGTGAGTGGCAGGAGCGCATCGCCGCTTTCCTCGCCGGGCATCTCGCGCTGCAACTCAACCCGACCCGCGAGCGCCTGCGGCCGGTGGCCGACGGGGTGGACTTTCTGGGTTACATCGTGCGGCCGTTTCACCTGCTGGTGCGGCGCCGCGTGGTCGGGCATGTGCGTGAGGCGTTGTCCAAGAGTGGGAAGAGGCTGGTGGTGCGCTTCCAGCGCGCCACTCTGTATCGCTTCGACGGTGAGGCGCTGGACGCTTTGCAGGCCAGCCTGGCGTCGTACCTGGGCCACTTGAAGCGGGCGTCGAGCCGGCGCCTCGTGGCGGCGACCTGGGCGCGGCACACGTGGCTCGGCGCCTACTTCGAACTGGATCGCTCCGCGCTCTGCCTGAAGCGGCGCGCTCGCGCACCGCAGGGCGCGAAGACGGTGCTGGCGCAGTATCGCCACTGGCTGCAAGCGTTCCCCGGCGACGTGGTGCTGATTCAGGTCGGCGCGTTCGTCGAGCGCTTGCAATGGCCGCCGCGGCGTATTCGCGCGGACGCGGCAGGGAGTGCGGGCGAATCCGGCTTGCGGCGCATGCGCGCGACGCGACGCGGGGCGGTCGAGGGCTTTCCGCTGCCGCAGTTGCGCCGCCGGGTGGCGGCGATCCTGGCGGCGGGCCAGGATGTGACCTTCGTGGGCCAGGCGGGCGAGAGCGGCACCCGGGTGATGGCGCGCCGGCCGGTGGCGCGGTGGGTGGCCGCGAGCAGCTGATACTTCACCATTCGTGTACACCATTCGTGTACGTCTACGACGTATGATAAATGATGTTCACAGTCGCACAGCGATTTGAAGACGACGCGGCCGCGATCTGGTCAGAGGCCGAGATCGAGGCTTTGATATTCGCGGTAGCCAACGACCCGCATCAGGGCGATCCGATTCCTGGCACCGGTGGTTTGCGCAAGCTGCGTTGGGCGCGATCGGGCATGGGCAAGCGCGGCGGCGCAAGGCTGGTCATTTATGCGATCGACAATCAGGGCAAAGTCTGGCTGTTGACCGCCCACACCAAGGCAGCACTGGACAATCTGAGCGCGGCGACGCTTGTAAAACTGCGAAAGGAACTTCTCGATGCCTAAGCTCAAAACCACCGTAAAGGCCAGGCAGGAGGCTGGATTGCTTGAAGCGGTGCGCGACCTGAAGGCTGGGCGTGCGGCGCGCGTGTTCGTGCCCGACGGCAAGGGCGGCCTGGTGCGCTCCGAAGTCGCGCGTGCCCGCCTGGCATCGGGCCTTACGCAGCAAAAGTTCGCCGCGCTGCTGGGCGTTTCGTTGCGCACCTTGCAGGAATGGGAGCAGGGCCGCAAGCACCCTTCGGGCGCCGCGCGCACGCTACTCAAAATCGCCGGATCCAACCCTCAGGCGCTGCTGGCCGTCGCTGACGACTGAGTTTCTACGCAACCCGGTACGCCAGGCGCGAAACGTCGCAAGACGCCAGGTCCAGTCGCACGGACCGCATCAACCCCAGGATCGGGTCAACAGTTCGTCGAGGGCATCGATGATGCGTTGGCCGTCGCCGGCAAGGGAGCCTGCGACCTTGCCCAATCGATCCACGGGCACGGAGGAAATTTCCAGCGGGTGCAGGATCACGGCCACGCCCTTGATCCGGAATTCCGGGTTGAAGCGCTGGCGATCTACCGTTCCAACGGTTGATTTGCGAACCAGCGGCACCACTACACGGCGGCGGAAGTCGTCATACAGCGCCGATTGAACCACCACGACATACGGAATCGCCGCGTGGTTCGCCCCTTTGTTTTCGTGGATATCGAATTGCGCCATCTAAAGCGGCGAGTATTCGTCCGCGAACGAGCCGTGGGCTTGGTTGAAGCGGTTCCAGGTGGCAGAGGCTGCGGCGCACTCCCTTGCTCTGGCTTCACGGGCTTGCTTTTCACGCGCAACGTAGTCGGCCAATAGTGTCTCGACGACATTTGAAAGATTGTCCGTCAGGCCACGCGCCTGCGACAGCAGGTCTTCGTTGACCGTGAGGTTGACGGGGCGCTTGCGAGCGGAAACGTCGTACATGGACTTAAAACTCCACCAAATTTATTCATGCGCATTATATGCGCATGAGCCGCTGTCCAAGCAAGGCCGGGGCTACCCGATCAAGGCCGGCAACCAGGTCGCCACCGCCGGCACGAAGAACACCAGCGCCAGCAAAATCAGGCTCATCGCCACATAGGGCACCACCGCCTGGAAGATGTGCAGCATGGTCACCTGCGGCGGCGCCACGCCCTTCATGGTCATCAAGAGCAGGCCATGCGGCGGCAGCAACAGGCCCAGTTGCATGCAGATCAGGAACATCACGCCGAACCACACCAGGTCGATGTTGAGCGCCTGCACCACCGGCATGAAGATCGGCAGGGTGATCATCATCATGCTGACCTGGTCGACGAAGATTCCCAGGAAAATCAGGATCAGCATCATGCCGGCCACCACCGCCGCCGGCGGCAGGCCGGTGCCGGTGATGGCCTGCGCCAGGCCGTTGGAGGCGCCCGAGAACGAGAGGATCTGCGCGAAGGTGGTGGCGCCGACGATGATGAAAAGAATCATCGCCGAGATCGCGATGGTGCCCTTGAGCGACTGCAGCATGATCGAGGGCGTCAGCGACCGGTAGGCCATGGCGAACACCACGGTGGCAAATGCGCCGACGGCGGCCGATTCGGTCGGTGTGCCCCAGCCGGCCACCATGGCGCTGACCACCACGCCGAAGATCGAGACTAACGGCAGCACGTACATGAGGAAGGGCTTGAAGCGCTCGAAGCCGCGGTATTCGATGAGCGCGGAATTCGGCGCCAGGGCCGGGTTCATCTTCACCCGCACGATGATGTAGGCGATGAAGGCGACCGACAGCAGCATGCCCGGCACCACGCCGCCGATCAGCAGTTTGGAGATCGAGATGCCCGATAGCGAGCCCAGCAGCACGGTCAGGGCCGACGGCGGGATCAGCATGTCGACCGCGCCGATCGCCATCACCGGCCCGGTGGCGAGCGTTGGATGGTAGCCGCGTGCCAGCATCACCGGCACCATCAGCGAGCCCAGCATCGCGGTGGTGGCGATGGTCGAACCGGAGATCGCCGAGAACACCGTGCCGGCCACCACCGCCACCACGGCCAGGCGCCCGGGTACCTGGCGGATCAGGCGCTCGATACCGTCGATCACCTTGACCGCAAGGCCGGTGTGGAACAGCACCTCGCCCATCAGCACGAATAGCGGAATCGGCGTCAGCGCGAAGCTCATCACCGAATTGACGCTGTTGCGCGCCAGCTGCGCCAGGCCCGGCTCGCCACCCAGCCAGAGGTAGGCGCCTACCAGGTTGATCACCAGGAACGAGAAGGCCACCGGCAGGCCCAGGAACAGCAGCACGGTGGAGCCGCCCAGCATCAGCCAGGCTGCGGCGCCCCAGCTCATTTGGCCGCCAGCAGTGTGAATTGCTCGCGTCGGAGCAGCTTCTTGAAGTCGTGGTCGAACGTGACCAAATGATCGCCCAGTTGCACCACGGCGGCCGCGAGCCAGGCGTCGGGCAGCATGTTGGCTTGCAGGTTTTTGTCGAGACACCACTGGCGTAGTAGAGGCCACTCGCCTCCAAGCTCGGGGATGTCGACCTCAGGCACGGCCAAGAGCGAGTCAATGAAATCGATTGCTTTCGCGATCGGAGTGGCGCTGGCGAAGATCCTGGGATTGGTGACCAGACGCAGATGACTTGCGATCACCATCGGCAGCAATCGAAGACTCGCACCGGCCGCGCATTCCACCAGAGCCGATTCGAGCCAGGCGGTGGCGTTCCTGTGTTGCGGATGATCGATGCGCGAAGCGGCGACTAAGACGTTAACGTCTGGAATCATCGAGCAAGCCGTCTGCCGCGTCCAGCATGGACTTGTTGCTCGTCGGGTCGATCCCCGGCAATAAACCGCCTTCGCCTCGATAGACCTTGATGATCGGCGCGCGCCGAGCAGGCGCGGCGCCCTGTTTTTTCGCCCGCAAGTGAATGCGCAAGCTGTCCTCGACCAGGCGCGTCAAGGTGCTGCCCTGCCGGGCGGCGTAGGCCTTCGCACTGCGCATGAGCGCGTCATCGAGGTCGAGGGTAGTCTTCATGGAGCGATCGTACAGATTTCTGTATGGTCGCGCAAGCGCACCATCCGAAACCCGCATCCTTCACGCCGCACTCACCGCATCATCCCGCGGCCCCCTGTCACCCAGCGCCAGCCGGCGCATGCGGAACACGAATTCGATGGCGAGCAAGGCGAAGCAAAACGGCAAGGGCGCCATCAGCCACCACTCGGGCATGATCAGGGTCTTGATCGATTGCGCGCCGTCCTGGTAACTCTTCAACGTCACGGCGATGCCGTACCAGAGTATTCCCAGGCAGCAGGCAAGCCCGGTCAGGTCGCCGATCCATTCGCAGACATAGGCCCAGGACTTCGGCAGCGCGCGCAGCAGGATATCGACGCGGATGTGGCGCCCTTCGCGCAACAGCCACGGTGCGGCGAACATGGTGATCAGGTAGAGCATCAGCTCCGAGATCTCGTTGCTCCACGAAAGCCCGCGCGGCAGGCCGGGCAACACCACGTTGCGGGTGAATACGTCGCCGCAGATGATCAGCATCATCGCCAGCAGCAGCAGGCTGGCGAGGATTGCGAACGCGTTGAGCAGGCCGGCGTAAGCCCGGTCGAAAGCTTGCACCGTCTGCTTTTACTTCGAGGTCAGGGTCTTGAGCTTCTTGGCAAACTCGGCATTCGCCTTGTAGGCGCTGGCCCAGCCGGTGTCATAGGCGGTATCGATGAATTTCTTGGTGCCGGCGGCATCGAACTTGATGACCTGGATGCCGGCTTTTTCCTGACGCGTGGTTTCCTCCGTGGCATAGGCCTTCCAGACCGTCGGGTTCTGCGCTTCGAGCGCCATAATCTGCTTTTCCAGATAGGCGCGCTGGGCGGGCTTCAAGCCTTTGAATTTGTCCAGGTTCATGACAATCGACACTTCGGCGTCGTAAAAGCCGGGGTCGATGCGGAACTTGGTCTTTTCCTGCCAGTTGAGGTCGAAGATGCCGCCGATCGGCCAGCCATAGCCGTCGACCACGCCGCGCTCGAGCGCCGTGTACACCTCGCCGGGCGGCATGGTGACCACGTTGGCACCCAAAGCCGAGAAGAAGTCGCGGTACACCGGCGTGATGCGGATTTTCTGCCCGGTGAGATCCGGCTTGTCGAGTTTCTTGGTGAGGTACACGTGAAACGGCTGGTTCTCCACCACCCGGCCCAGGTACATCATGTTGGCCTTCTTGTTCCACACCTCGTTGATCGCCGCGAAGGCGCCATTCTTGCGCTGCTCGGCAATGCCGATCTGCGTGAGTTTCAGGAAGTCGGCTTCCGGCATCACGTTGGTGTAGAACGCGCCGGTCGAAAATCCGAGATCGACCACGCCGGTCTTGACCGCGTTGCCCACTTCGAACGTCGGGATCGCCTTCGGGCCGCCGATGAAATTGATCTGCAGGTTGCCTTTGCCCTCGGCGTTGACCTTGGTGATCCATTTCTCGAGGTGCTTGACGTAATGGCTGTTTTCGGCAAACGCGCTGACCATGCGCAGTGTGACTTCCTGCGCCATCGCGTTCATGCATGTTGCAGCGAGCACGGCGCCGGCTGCCAGTTTCCAGGGCTTCAACATTTGCGTTTTCTCCAATGATGCGGGGGTGGGGGGTGCCATGTGCCTATGAGGGCATCTTGCATTGGTTGACGAACGAGTCCTGGTGATCGGTGAGGATCTTGCCCATCAGGCGGTTGGTGATGCGGCCCTTGTCATCCTTGCGCACCACCCGCAGGTAGTAGTCCTGAATCGGGAACTGGTTCTTGTTGAACTTGAACGAACCACGAACCGACTTGAAATCCGCCGCCTGCAGCGCCTTGCGAAATGCCTCCTTGTCTTCGACCCGGCCCTTGACCTTCTTCACCGCCGAATCGATCAGCATTGCGGTATCGTAGCCTTGCGCAGCGTACATCGTGGGCAGGCGTCCATAGGCTTTTTCGAAGTCGGCGACGAAGCGCTTGTTCGCCGCATTGTCCATGTCGTGCGCCCAGAACGAGGTATTGACCGTGCCGAGAAGCGACTCGCCCACCGCCTTGATGGTGTCTTCATCGGCCGAGTAACCGGGCACGAACAGCTGGATGTTCTTGCCCAGGCCGGCTGCGGAAAACTGCTTGATGAAGTTGATGCCCATGCCGCCGGGCAGGAAGATGAACACCGCTTCGGGCTTCCTGGCCTGCATGTTGGCCAAGTCGACCGAAAAGTCGAGCTGGTTCATCGGCGTATAGACCTCGTCGACCACGGTGCCCTTGTAGAAACGCTTGAAACCCGACAGGTTTTCGCGCCCGCCAGGATAGTTGGCGCCAATCAGGTAAATATTCTTGATGCCTCGTTCGCTGACGAATTTGCCCATGGCGCCGGGAATATCCTCGCTCTGCCAGGACGAGACAAAAAAGTAGGGATTGCACTTGGCGCCGGCGTAATCGTTGGGCCCGGTGTTGGGGCTGATGTAGAAGGTCTTGCTTTCCAGAATGGTTGGCGCCACCGGCAGCAGCACGTTGGTGAACACCATGCCAGTGATGATGTGCGGTTTTTGCTGCTGCAGCATGCGGTCGATGGCCTGCTTGGCGACGTCCGGCTTTAATTGATCGTCGACGATCTGCAGGTCGAGGCCGATCCCGCCCAGCTTGCCGCCGCTGGTCTTGACCGCCAGGTTGAAGCCGTCGCGAATGTCCAGGCCAATGGCGCTGGCCGGGCCCGACAGGGTTGACATGAAGCCGATGCGCAGCTGGTCGGCGGCTAGCGACGAAGCCGGCACCGTTGCGCCAATCAAGGTGGCGATGAGCGGGAGCGCGAACAGACGTTTCATGAAATTTCCCTTTGAAGAAATGGTGGCTGGAGCCGAGTCAGTATGGGTCCGACCGGGACTTTAGCAAAGTCCAGCGGGATGCAGGCAAGCTCGCCGCCCAGGCACGTGTGCAAGGGTACACTTCAATGATGCCCAATCGCCCGGGACCCGTCCAGATGACCGCCGCGCATGTCAAGGCGTGCGCGCTCGCACTGGGCGCCGATCTGGTGGGCATTGCCAGCGCAGCCACCCTCAACGCCTTTCCGCCCGATCCTCGCTGGCCGCAGACGCCTGAACGCATTTCGCCATATTGCAAGAGCGTGATCGTGTTGGTGCAGCGCATCCCCACCGGGGCGTTTAGGTGCAAGAGCAACATTCCGGTGCAATACATGGACATGCTGGTGCTGCGCAAGATGGACAAGGTTGCCTACCGGCTTGCCGACGAACTGGAGGAAGCCGGGCATCCGAGCCTGGTGACCGCGGCGCAGGAAACCGAATGGACTTACAAGCGCGCGAGCTATGGCCGGCTCTCCACCCGCCACCTGGGCGTGGAAGCCGGGCTTGGCACCCTGGGGCTGGAAGTCAACATCCTCACCCCGGAGTTCGGGCCGCGCATTTACCTGACCGGCATTCTTACCGAGCTCGAATTAGAGCCGGATGCGCGCATCACCGAGCAGGTGTGTATCGGCGAATCGTGCAGCCGCTGCCTGCATTCCTGCCCGGCTGATGCTGTCCTGCAGTGGGGCATCGACAAACGCGCCTGCGCCACCGAGGCGCAGGAATTTGGCTTCGGCCAGATCGCCAAGTTTTTCGAGAAGTTCATCGATGCCGACCATGCCGCGAAGAAAGGCATGGTGGTGTCGCGCGACCTGTTCGGCTTCTGGCAGGGCCTGTTGCGGGTGGTGGGTTCATTCGGTGATTGCCCGCGCTGCCTCGCGGTGTGCCCGGTCGGCAATGACTACCACGCCCATCTGGCCGATGCGCAGAAAGTGATTCCGGAAAAAACGCCGGAGAAAGTGACCCTGGCCAAAAAGTACAAGGCCGCACGCGTGGTGCACGACAACGGTGCGAACGACTTGCCGGGCTTGTCGGACTGGAACCGTCGCTGGGTTGGCGAAGAAGGGTATCAGGGCATGGTCGCCAAGCAGTTGCAGGCATTCAAGCAGGCGCAGCGCGAGCGCGAGGCGGAAATCGCCGCCGCCGCCCTGCCACCCGAGGAGAAGATCTGATGGTCGCCATCACCAGAACACCATTGACGGCGGCGCAAGTCAAGGCGAAGGCGCGTGAACTGGGCGCCTCGCTGGTGGGCATCGCCGATGGTGCCGCGCTGGAGATGCATCCGCCGGACCCGGCCGATCCGCGCCGGCCCTCGGACATCACCGAGCTCGATGGCGGCCGCGTGATCGTGCTGGCCAAGCGCCTCAACAGCGGGGTGGCGCGGATTCCCGGCTGGAGCGATCGCCACAAGTACTACAACGACGAACTGGCGCTCACCATGATCGAGGAAACCTCGCTCAACCTGGTGTACTGGCTGGAGGATCAGGGCTACCCGGCGATCATCATCCCGCCCTCGCATGTCGATCCGTGGCGCTACCAGGATGATCCGTCACAGCACCAGACGACCATTCTCTCGCTGCCGCATGCTGGGGTGGAGGCCGGCTTGGGCACCCTTGGGCTGAACCTGCAATTGCTGACCCCCGAGTTTGGTCCGCGCGTGGTGCTGACCGCGGTGCTGTGTTCACTGGATGTCGAATGTGATGCGCCGATGCAACAGGCTTTGTGCCATGGCCCGGCCTGCGGGCGGTGTCTCACGGTATGCCCGGCCGACGCGGTGCGCCACTGGGAGCGCGACTGGCCGGCCTGCGACACGCATCGATCGCCGCACGGCTTTGCGCAATTGGCCGGCCACGTGATCAACATCATCGAAGAGCCGGACCCGGCGCGCAAGAAGGAGAAACTGCGCTCGGAAACCCAGTTCAACCTGTGGCAAAGCATTTTGCGCGGCTCGGGCGTGGTGACCGGGTGCCGGCGCTGTGCCGATGTGTGCCCGGTGGGTGCCGACTATGAAAGCATGCTCAAGGATGCGTTGGACCATATTCCCGAAGCGACGCCTGAGAAAACCACGCGCCTGGCGGCAATCGCCGCAGCCGAAGCTGCGGGCGACAGCGGCGCGTATGCGCAGCAACAGCGTTGGATCGGTGCCAAGCCATGAGACCCGCGCTGCGCCGCCCGTTGCCGGCGACCGTTGGCGAGATCGCTGCGATCCAGAGCGCCGGCAAGCGTCGCGCCGTCGAACAGGCGCGGCGCGCGCCGTACTTCAAGGAAAAGCTTGCGCATGTCGACCTGAATCGGCTGGATGATCCGGCACAGTGGTCGCGGCTGCCGATTCTTGACAAGGACATGCTGCGTGCGCTCTCTGACGCGCAGTTCTACAACGAGTTTTGCCTGCCGGCTACCGATGTGAGCGAATTCTGGCGCTCCGGTGGTTCCACCGGGCGCCCGCTGTTCTATCCGCGCAATCAGGAAGACATGCGTCATGCGATGGTCAGCTTCGGCCGCCTTTACGACTGCCTGGGTCTCGCACCGGGTGAACGCGCGCACTGTTCGTTCCCCTTGGGGATTCACCCGGTAGGCCAAATGCTTGCGCGCAGCGCCCAGACCTCGGGCCTCGCCGTCAACTGGGCCGGCGCCGGCACCACCACGCCGTCCGGCCTGCAACTGGAACTGATCGAACGCCTGCGACCGACGCTATGGATGGGCATGTCCAGCTATGGCCTGCACCTGGCCAACCTCGCCGACGCGCAGGGCGTGAGCCTGGCCGGCAACAGCGTGGCCACCATCATGTGCTCGGCCGAACCGCTGTCCGACGCCAAGCGCGCCAAGCTGGAACGCGCCTGGGGTACGCGCGTGCGCGACACCTTCGGCATGACCGAGGCCGGCATGATGGGCTGCGAAGACATGGACGGCCCCGGGCTGGGTTTCCGGGTCTGGACCGACTTGTTCTTCATTGAGGTGCTTGACCCCGTGACCTACCAACCGGTGGCTGCGGG
Organism: Burkholderiales bacterium; assembly: GCA_040382235.1. GTDB lineage: Bacteria > Pseudomonadota > Gammaproteobacteria > Burkholderiales > JAEUOS01 > JAEUOS01. The sequence continues at coordinate 40,167 of JBEIFV010000011.1, read as the reverse complement.
TGAGGTAGGCGTGTTGGTGGTCACTCCGATGTTCACCAACAACGTCACGCCTTTCCTGCGCTGGAATTCAGGCGATCTCGTAACCATGCGCGCTGCCGTGCCCGACGCAGCCAATCCGTTTTCTGTCTTTCCGCTTCTCAAGCATGCACACCGCACACTGGGATTCTTCAAGGTGCGCGGCATCAACATCAACCACGCCGAATTCGAGGATTTCATTTTCAGCGACCCAAAGATCAACGATTTCAAGGCCGAACTGCATGCAACACCGGAAGGCCTGGATATGTTCAAGGTGTCGATTGAGACCCGGCGTGAAGTCGATGGCGCGGCGGCGGCGCTGGGCTTGTACGAGGCGGTGAAGCAGCGGTTTGAATTGACGCCAGAGGTGGACCTGCTGCCGCCGGGCACGCTGGCGCGCGAGTTCGAAACATCAATCAAGGCGCCGCGGTTTGCCGACAAGCGGGGTTGATGGCCTGCGCAAGCACGATGCATCGTCGCGCTGGAGAAATCGTGCAAGGGCGCGTCCTCTCGCAACGCCAAATTGGTCAAGCTGTCGGCGTGCTGGCTGAAACCTGAAGCGAGCGACGAGCGCACAGCGGGCTTGTCGAATGAGGCGAATCATCATGCGAAAATGCATCTGACTGGATAACCAGGCGCGACATGCGGACCACTGTCACCATCGACGCCGACTTTTGTCAGAAGGCACTGGAAGCAGCCGATCCGGGGATGGCGAGCAGCGATCTTTTTCGCGAGGCGACCAAGGTGTTCGTTCGCGTGCAGGCCGGCAAGAGGCTCGCAGCGCCTGGCGGCAGCGCGCGGAAATGTGTTCCTGGCCCCTTTCGGTGCCTTTCGGTGGCCCCTTTCGGTGCAGCCCTGACCATCATGACGGAGCCTGTTGAGCTGATGTCGCGAGATGGAGTTCTGAATCAGTAATGCGAGGCGGCTTGGTGAGGTCCGGTATGTCAGAACTGACCGCATCCGGGAGAACAATGAACCGGGAGAACAATGAATAATCGCCGCAAACTGTTCAATGCGCTTGGCGCGGGTGCGCTTGCGGTGCCGTTCAGCTCCTTCGCCCAACAGCGGAGCAGAGTCTGGCGTCTTGGCTATCTCGATCTAGGTTCGCGCCAATTTATGCTGGAGGCCGGCAGATACGCCAAGTTGTTGCAGGGGCTGCGCGAAAAGGGCTACGTCGAGGGCAAGAACCTTGAAGTTGAAGCACGATTCGCGGACGGCAACGCGGATCGCCTGGACGCTCTGGCCGCGGAATTGATAGCGCTGAACGTGGACCTGATCCTCACGTTGGGAACACCCGCGATCCGCGCGGCGCAACGTGCGAGTAGTACCAAGCCGATCGTTGTCATTACCCAAGCCGATCCAGTAGGCAGCGGTTTTGCCGCCAGTCTGGCACGTCCGGGCGGTTCGGTCACCGGCATGTCTGACGGCGTCGTGGACACCGTCAAGAAATTGGTCGAGCTGTTGGGTGGTGCCGTGCCCAAACTCACGAGAATCGCGGTGCTGGCCAACCCGGCGAACAGCGTGCACCCGCCGTTGCTGTCGCAAATCCAGGAGGCGGCGCAGCAAACCGGCAGGCAGGTCGTGACGGTAGCTGCGCGCGCTCCAGCGGAGATCGAGCGGGCCTTCGCCGCAATGGTGCAAGAACGGGTCGATGGCTTGGTGATTCTTGTCGACACTTTTTTGTTGCAGCAGCGCAAGCAGATCGCCGAACTCGCCCTCAAACACCGGCTACCGTCGATTTATCCTCAGCAGTACTATGCCGAAGCCGGTGGCCTGATGAGCTATGGCGCCGACCTCAACGAGAATTTCCGACGCGCAGGCATTTTTGTGGATAAGATTTTGAAGGGCGCCAGGCCCGGCGATATTCCCTTCGAGCAGCCGACGCGATACTACCTGGTGATCAACCTGAAAACAGCGGAACGGCTCGGCATCAAACTCAGCGGCGAAATGCTGTTGCGTACCGACAAGGTGATTGAGTAGGGCCTTCCAGAGCTGGTTTCGCGAATCACGTCCGTCTTTTCAGGGGTGACGCTGCCAATTCTGGCCCTGCTATCCGATCACGCGGTCGGAGCGCACCACACCGAATGTGACATAACGCCGAATGTGGAATGGCAGAAGCGCGTATAGGGGCGGTTTATTCAAGATTTTCTCCTTCCATGCCTCGTCGCCAGCGCGTCCGTTTCTCCGGCCAACCGCTTCACATCGTCCTGCGTGGCCGCAATCGCGACGCGTGCTTCTGCGCCGAAGAAGACTTCCACACATTCCTGCACTGGCTCGGTGAATCTCTCAGCACCAGCAGCATCGCTCTGCTGACCAGTTCACTGCAGCCGTACCGATCAAAATTCAGTTGGTCCGATGTTGAACGCTATCAGACCTGGTCGGTATTTGAAGGGTGTGGGGCGGGTGTCGCATCGACAGCATGCCGGCTATGCAACACGGCGAACTGCGCCGGTGGCATGCGCCCGCAACTGTTGTGGCGCCTGACTTCGTTATAGTTGCAAAGCGTCAGGGGAATGGCACAGCAGGAGATCGATTCGGTTGCCATGCCGCTGGCAGCTTGATTGATTGAATCGGTTGGTTCACGGTTTGCGGCCAACCACCGGTCTGCCCCGAGTTGCTATCCGTTCAACGTCCAGGGCTGTAGCCCAATAGGATCAGGTCAATGAATACCACCCCCACCCCACAAGCACGCCCCGACGCCGCCCTTATTGCCGCGCTTGAAGCAGCGCGCTACCATCCACTGTGGGACCGCTACAAGCGCATCACGCCAATCGCACCGGCGGCCCCCGACACGGCTGCGCTGTGGCGCTGGCGTGATTTCGACCCCTTTATCGCGCGCGCCGCCACCGAGGTGCCGATCGAGGATGTCGAGCGGCGCGCCATCATCATGGCGCACCCGGCGTTCAATGGCGCGACGCAGACCACCAGCAACTTGTTGGCCGCGTTCACGGTGCTCAATCCCGGCGACCATGCGGTGCCGCACCGCCACACGGCTTCGGCGATCCGCTTTTCCACCCGCGCCGAGGGTGCCTACACGATTGTCAACGGCCGCCGTTGCGCGATGGCGCCGGGCGATCTGGTGCTGACCCCGCCAATGTGCTGGCATGGGCATATCAACGCCTCGGAGGCGCGCACGGTTTGGTTCGACGCCGCCAACATACCGTTAGTCGGCAATCTGGATGCGAATTTCTTCGAGCCCGGCTCGCGTGCGGATGCGGAATTCTGGAAGGTCGATGCGGGTGACGAGCGCCTGTGGGCGGCGGCCGGCATGGCTGCCGTCGGTGCGGCAAGCGCGGGCGCGCGTGCGCAATCGCCAAAGTACCACTATCCCGGTGCGGCGACCCGCGCCTTGCTCGATGCCGCGCCTGTTGCCGCCGACGGTGCGAAGCTGTTGCGGTACACCAACCCGGCCACCGGTGGTGCGGTAATGCCGAGCCTGGACTGCTACGCCATGCGCCTGGGCGCCGGCGCGGTGACGCGCGCGCGCCGCACCACCTGGAACACCATCTGCCTGGTGGTCGAAGGCTCGGGCAGCAGCAACATCGGCGATTCCAGCCTTGCCTGGGAAAAGCACGACGTGTTCACCATTCCGCACTGGACCTGGGCCAGCCACAGCGCGGTCAGTGCGGATGCTGATCTTTTTCTCGTGACCGACCGCTCGCTTTTCGAACATCTCGATTTGCTGCGCGAGGAACTACAGTAATGACTGCAACATCGCAACAAAAGACCGCGTTGATCGTCGGCGCTTCGCGCGGCCTCGGCCTGGCGCTGGCCGCGGAATACGTTCGCCGCGGCTGGCATGTGATCGCCACCATCAGGCAGGCGACCGGGTCATCCGAGTTTCAGGCATTGCAGGCCGCTGCCGGCGCCGCGCTTGAGGTTGAACAACTCGAGATCACCTCCTCCGAGCAGATAGTCGCCCTCGGCCGTCGGCTCGAAGGCCGCGCGATCGATTTGCTGTTTGTCAACGCAGGCGTCGCCAATGGCCCGGGTGAACGGGTGTGCGATGTGTCCGACGATGAGTTCGTGCGCGTGATGGTCACCAACACGCTCGGCCCCTTGCGCATGCTCGAACACCTGGTCGAACTCGTCGTCCGTGGCGGCAGCGTGGCGGTGATGTCCTCGGGCCTGGGGAGCGTGGCCAACAACACCAGCGGTGGCTGGGAGGTGTACCGCGCCAGCAAGGCCGCGCTCAACACGCTGATGCGCAGCTTCGCGGCGCGCCATGCCGACGATGGCCGCACCTACCTGGTGATCGCGCCCGGCTGGGTGCGCACCGACATGGGCGGGCCGAATGCCTTGCTGGATGTCGAGACCAGCATCACCGGGGTGGTCGACGCGATGCTGCAGCGGAGCGGTGCGGGTGGTGTGACCTACGTCAACTACCAGAACCAGATCCTGCCCTGGTAGTTTCCGCGCTTGTCGCGCCAATGCGCGGCTTCAAGCAGCGCAGGTGCCGACTGCGGCATTTGGATTTACGGCCGACACGGAACTGTCAGCGCACGGGCGAGCCGTGCACTGACAAACGCCGTGGTCTGATGCCCAGCGTGACTGGAGGGCGTGCCGCGTCTATTTGTCCCACCAGTGCATCGAGTCCTGGCCTTCGCCCTGCTTGCCATTGGGCCCGCCGCCGCCTGAACGCACATACACCTTGCGCGCGTAGCCGGGCTTGAACTTGCCGTCGATCGCATCGCGCAGCCAGTCCATGCCCATCATGTGGATGTCGGCGCGATTGGAGTCGCCATCGAACAGGCGGGTCTGGTGGTAGCTGTCTTCGTAGACCCAGAGTTCCTTGGGGGCGCTGATCTTGTCGTAGAACTCGTAAATCATTTCGGTCGGACTGCGCGCGTCGTATTCGCCGACGGTCAGCATCACCGGGCATTTGATGCCGCTCTCACGGCCGGCGACCGTCATCTTGCCGACGATCGCGTCGAGCTCGGCTTCCGACTTGGCGCCGGTGAGATAGCCGAACAACTGCTTGTAGCGTGGCGAGAAGGTGTCGAGGATGTAGTACTTGTCGAGATATGAGGCCCACGGCCCGGCGACCGCCTTGACGCGCGGGTCGCCGGATGCCGCGACCTGGAAACCCCAGTAGGAACCCATGCTGAGCGAATAGATGGTGATGCCTTCGGCATCGATCTCTGGCCGGCTTTGCAGGTAGCTGACAACCGCCAGCACCCCGCGCTCGTAGTTGTCGTGGGTGAGCTTGATGTTGCGCAGGTTGCCGGTGCCCTGGCCGGGACCATCCATCACCATCAGATGCATGCCGCGATGATGCGCATGGACCACGCGCGGATCGGGGTACATCTCCTTGGTCATGTCGCAGCCGGGAATGAAGATCACCACCGGCGCCTTCGGCTTGCCCGGCAGCAAGTGCAGATTGCACTGCAGTTCGACGCCTTCGAACGGCACCTCGACGCGCTCGATCGGGTGCGGCGCGTGCTCGATCACCTTCGCGTAGTTGGCCAGGCAACGGCCGTGCAGATAGCGCTTCTCGTCGTTGGTTTCGAGCACCGGATGCTGCGCGGCGGCGAAGGTGGCGGAGGCGCGGTAATACAGCTCGAACGCGGTGGCGCGATGGCCGGCGGCCTCTTCTTCGGCGGCGACTCGCTCCATGCGCTGGCCGATACGCCCGAGGTGCTTGGAAATCTGGGCGTGGCTCTTGACGCTGGCCGGCAGTTCGCGCCCCGCTTCATCCCAATGGAACACACGGCCCGATTCCTTCACTACATAGTCATAGATCCACTGCTGACGATCACGTTCCAGGCGTGGCGTGCGCATGAACTTGTCTCCTTTTCGTTGATGGTTGGATGCTGCAGCAAGGTAGTGTAGCGTGCCGGCCGGGCGGCACATGGGCCATGCGAGGCGCGGTGCCATGAGCGCGGTGCATCGGAAGGCGCCGCCGGGTACGACCGCCGCAGCGACCGCCCTGGCCACCGGAATGCCTGATCGCGCGGACCACGACAATGAAGCGCGCCTATACCCAGATCTGCAGCACGTAGTCGAACGGTGCCTGGCCGTTGAACAGGTCAACCCTTTGCAATTTGATGCGCAAGTCACGCCCTGCCTTGACCAGCGTATGCCGATAGGTACCGCCGAAATGACGCACGCTGTCGCGCCGCAGCTCCATCATGTGAAAGCGCGAGCGCACCACCACTTCCCTGGCCGTTTCCGATTCGATGACCACGTTGCCGATCACGTGGTTGGTGGCCCACATCGGCGCCTGCGACCAGGCGTTGGGGTGGGTGACGCGACCCATGCGCACGGCCATCAGCATCTTGTCTTCGGCGAAGATCGAGGCTGAACCTTCCCATTCGGTCTGCTCCGGCAGCGCCGGCATCCAGTACACCCCATCTTCGGCGAACAGGTCTATGTAGTCCTGCCACAACTTGTTGTCGAGGATTTCCGATTGGCGGTACAGGAATTGCTCGACGCGTTCCTTGAGATCATCGCGCACGGCGATGGCCTTGAGCGCGCGCGGCGCGCTTACCGCGCTGGGTGCGGCGCGCGGCGAATGGTCCGGGGCGATCGACTGCGCCCCGGTTTTTTTCGTTGCGGCGCCGGCGCGAATCACCACGTCGCCGGTAAGCGCCTTGTTGAGAGCGTGCCGGGCTGCGGTCGTCTTGGCTGCAACCACCGTCTTGACACTCGACTTGCGCACGCTTTTGCTTGCGGCTTCTTTCGCCGCCGGTTTTCTGCTGGCCATTATTTCGCCTCCGCCAGGTACTCGACCCAAGCCTTGAACTGGCTGCGCATCACGCCTTCGGACGTGCCTTTGTTGGAGTAGGTCACGCCCTTGTCGATGGTGTCGCGCCCGAATTCGCGATGAAAGCTGACCCAGTCGCTGCCGGTCGATTCCAGGCCCCATTGGCCCTTGGTCCAGTTTTCCAGATCGTCGGCGTTGATCATGGTGGCCGGCGAATTGACCAGGTTGTAGTACCAGAGCGAGCGTCGGTAGATCGCCTCGGGTGCGCCTTTCAGGCGGAAATGCCAGATCTCCGACAGCGTCTTGTTGGGCGCCAGCGGGCGCAGCACGCGCAGCTGCTGCAGCGGTGACTGCACCGACAGGTAGGGGTACACCAGCACATGATGGATCGAGCGCGACAGATACTCCTCCATCTTCTCGCGGCCGTAGGCCTTTTCCATCAGCTTCTCATAGGCCATGGTATCCGGGTCCTGCGGGCGCAGGCCCATGTAGGCCTTGAGCACGCCGTGGCCGCGCGGGAAGTTGATGGTCTGCACGCCATCCCATTGCTCGAACGAGGAGGCGAAGGTCGAGAGGTAGTGGTAATACAGCGGCGCCTTGCCGCCCTTGGCCGTGAACTGCTTTTCGATGCGCCCGGCTGCCACGCCGGTGGATTGATGGGTCACTGAAGGGTGCAGGGAGTCGAGCTGGTTTTCCATGAAGAATTTCCAGTTCGAGTGCTGTATCACCCGATGGCACACCGGCACCACTTCCACTTGGCCTTCGGGCGAGCGGTCGCACATGTCGTCGAAGGCGACCTTCGCTTCGCCCAGGAATTCGAGCAGCGAGGGGCCGTCGCCGGCCAGGCTGGCAAACACGAAGCCGCGGTAGGAAGCAACCCGTGGCGCCGCCTTCATATGGCTATCCGGGTTGTCGCGCGTCAGGCGCGTGCCGTCGTAGCCCTTCTGCAAAGGCATGCTTTCGAGCTTGCCGTCCAGATGAAAGCTCCAGGCGTGATACGAACAGACAAAATTGTTGCCGGTGTTGCCCTTCAAGCCGCCGCACAGCTGCACCCCGCGGTGCGGGCAGCGGTTGTAGAGCACGCGCACCTGCCCATCGCGGCCGCGCACCATGACCATCGGCTGGCGGCCGATCTGCAGGGTGGCATAGTCGCCGGCGTTCTTCACCTGCGACTCGTGGCCGCAATACACCCAGACCTTTTCGAAGATATTGCTGATTTCCAGGTCAAAAACCTCCTGGCTTGTATAGGCCAGGCGATGAACGCGGTCGGGTTCGACCATTTTTCTCGGGCTGATTTGCATCGGTTCTCCTTGCGATGGCTATGACAGTGCGGGCGATGCCGCAGCGCAGGTGCACACCATAGCAACGCCGGCGCGCGCTTACAACAACAACGCATGCCATTTCCATTACCATTGGTTATGGATTACCGAAGGATTCAGCTTTTTCTGGCGGCAGTGCGTCACGGCAACATGACCGAGGCTGCGGCCGAACTGGAAATCTCGCAGCCGGCCTTGTCCAAGAGCGTCAAGGCGCTGGAGAAATCGCTGGGCGTGCGGCTGCTGGAGCGCGGACGCTTCGGTGTCACGCCCACACCTTACGGCGAAGCGCTGGTGGCCCACGGCAGTGTGATCGAGGCCGAGTTGCGCAATGCGGTGGGCGAAATCGACGCTCTCAAGGGCGCCACGCGTGGTCACGTGCTGGTGGGCTGCGGGCCGACCGAAGCGACGCGCCTGCTGCCGCAGGCCTTGCTCGCCATGTTGCGCACTCACCCCGCGCTTAAGGTAAGCGTGCTGTATGGTCTCAACGAGTCGCTGATGCCCTTGGTCAAGAACGGCGAGGTCGATTTCGCGTTGTCATCGGTGCCGGCGCGCGCCACCGATGCCGATCTTATGCATGACCAGCTATTCAACGAGGCCGGCGCCGTGGTGGCGCGCAGCGGCCATCCGCTGGCCAAGCGGCGCACTGTCGCACCGGCGGATTTGCTCGCCCACAGCTGGATCCTTGCGCGCCGGCGCGAGCTGGAGCGCGTCGCCTTTGACGACCTGTTTCGCGCCCACGAGCTGGAGCCGCCCGAGCCGCTGATCGAAAGCACCTCGACGGTGCTGATGAAGGCGGTGGTGATGCAAAGCGACATGCTCACCTTCATTCCGCGCGAACTGATCTGGTGGGAGGAAGATGCCGGGCAACTGGTGGCGCTCAACGTCAGCGGCAGCCAGTGGGTACGCCGGGTCGGCATCACGCGGCGCCGGCGCGGGTCATTGAGCCCGGCGGCGCGCTTGCTGATCGAAGCCCTCAAGCGGAGCGCTCAGGAATTGACGCCGTCCGGCGCTTGATGCCGGCAGCAGGCGCGGGCAGACGCATTTCCGACACCACTTGCCGCAGGCCGTCGAGAAAGCTCGCTGCCGCCGGCAGCAGGCGCCGTTCGCTTAAGGTCACCAGCGCCAGCGGCCCGTGGATGTCCGGCAGGTCGCAGGCAACGGGGGCCACCAGGCCGCGGCGTGCGTAGTGGGTTGCCACATGCTCGGGCATCAGCGCAAAGCGCCCGCCTTCGTCCAGCAACTGCTGGTTCACCAGGAGCGACGCCGATTCGATCACGTCGCGCGGTACGCGTCCGGCGGCGGCAAGGAACGCCGCGTCCAGGCGCTGGCGTGCCGGAACGCCTTGGGGTGGCAGGATCCACGGCGCATCCACCATCGTTGCAGGCTGCGCCGGCTGCGCCAGCCGCGCTGACCGACGCCGGTGACAACGGCAAAGCGCTCCTCGAGCAAGAGCTCGAAGCGCAAATCGGCGGCGCGTACATCGGTCAAGGTGCGTCCGAGCACGGCGTCGAGTTCACCCAAGCGCAAGCCGGCGACCAGCACGTCGTGCGTGCCCTCGGTGATCTCGACGGTCGTGTGCGGCGCTAAGGCCTTCAGGCGCGAGATGCTGCGCGGCAGGATCAGTGTGGCGATCGAGCCCAGCACGCCAACCCGCACGCGCCCGCTGGCGCCGGCACCGAGCGCGTCGAGCTCGGTGCGGATGGCGTCGATGTCGTTCAAGGCGCGCGCCATGTGGGCCAGCGCCGCGGCACCTTCCGCTGTGGGCGTCATGCCACGCGGCGAGCGCTCGAAGAGCCTGGCGCCCAGCGCCCATTCGAGGTCCTGCAGCAGTCGCGTGGCAGCGGGCTGTGTTGTGCCGAGCCGCTGTGCGGCCAGGCGCAGGTTGCGGGTTTCGCCGATCGCGGTGGCCAGCGCCAACTGGCGCATCTTGACGCGTGCGGCGAGCGGGACTTCGGTGCCGCGTGGCTTCACGGCCGGGCGGTGCCGGTTCGATGGTGTCATGCCGAAAACAATATCACCTTATGCCAAAAGAGGATTGGATGCGCATCGCTGGCCGGCGTTAGGATCGATTCTTTCCCTGTGCCGACTGATCCCACGTAAGGAGTATCGCCCGCATGCCCCGCGACCATTACTTCCCCAATACCGAGCCCCTGGGCGCGAACGAGATGCGCATCATCGCGCTCGGTACCGGCCGGCCGTTCCTGCGGCCCTCGCAGGCCAACGCGGGCTGGCTGATCGAACTGGGCAACGGCGACAAGTTCATGTTCGATTTCGGCTTCGGCACACAGATGCGCTTTGGCGCGCTGGAGATTCCGTACCAGGACATGACCGCCTACTTCACTACCCACCTGCATACCGATCACGTCGGCGACTTCGCGCAGATCTGGATCGGCAGCTGGGCCGGCGGGCGCACCGTGCCGCTGGAGGTCTACGGGCCATCGGGGCCGCAGAAGAAATACGGCTTCGCGCATTTTGTTGAAAAGCAGATGGAGTCCTATGCCTGGGACACCGACACGCGGGTCGGCTTTCTGCCCGCCATCGGCGCCAAGATCAATGTGCATGAATTCGACTACGCCAAGACCCATGTGGTGTACGAACGCAACGGCGTCAAGATCACCAGTTTTCCCGCGGTGCATATCTACGACGGGCCGGTCAGCCTGCGGCTGGACTGGAACGGCCTGTCGTTCGTTTATTCGGGCGACACCACGCCCAGCTATTTCATGCCGGAAAACGCCACCGGGGTCGACGTGCTGGTGCATGAAACCTTCAATACCGTGCCGCAACTGATGGAGCGCTCGGGCTACGACGAGCGCACCGCGCGCGGTATCGGCACCATCGCCCATTCCGACCCGGCCGAGGCGGCGCGGGTGTTCGAGTTGTGCGCGCCGCGGCTGGCGGTGGCGTTCCATTTTTTCAACGATTTCGATACCGCCGCCGAGATGGAACGGCGGATCCGTACCTGCTACCAGGGCCCGCTGGCGCTGGCAAAGGACCTGATGGTGTTCAACGTCACGCGCGAGGCGATCCGCACGCGCATGACCGTGACGGCCGACAGCGTGTGGCCGAACAAGGAGCATCACGAGGAGTTCCGCAGCGCCGTGCGTGAGGAGCGCATGCAGATGTCGCGCTGGCTGGCGGACCGGCAGATTTTCCCGAAGTTCTAGACAAGGAGCATCCCGTGACACAACGCAGCTATCGCGAGCACTACTTTCCCAACACCGAAGCGCTGGGTGCGGACGAAATGCGCATCGTCGCGCTCGGCACCGGGCGGCCGTACCTGCGGCGCGCGCAGGCCAATGCCGGCTGGCTGATCGAATTGGGCAATGGCGACAAGTTCATGTTCGATTTCGGCTTCGGCACGCAGATGAATTTCACCGGCCTGGAGATTCCCTATACGGCCATCACCGCCTACTTCGCCACCCACCTGCATACCGACCATGTCGGCGACTTCATGCAGATTCGCCAGGGCAGCTGGTCGGGCGGTTGCCTGCATCCGCTGCAGGTGTACGGACCGTCGGGGCCGATCCCCGAGTACGGCATGGCCTGGTTCGTCGAGCATCAGCGCCGCTCCTATCGCTGGGATGAAGACACGCGCCAGGGGTACCTGCCGGCGGCCGGGTCGAAGATCGACGTGCATGAATTCGATTACGCGCAGACGCATGTGATCTACGAGCGCAATGGCGTGAAAATCACCAGCTTTCCGGCGGTGCACATCTATGACGGGCCGGTCAGCCTGAAGCTGGAATGGAACGGACTGTCGATGGTCTATTCCGGTGACACCACCCCCAGCCACTTCATGGTCGACAACGCCAAGGGGGTCGATGTGCTGATCCATGAAACCTTCGACCGCGTCGAGGTGATGATGGACAAGGCAGGGTATGACGAGAAAAGCGCGCGTGGTATCTGCACCATGGCGCATTCCGACCCGGCCGAGACCGGACGCGTGTTCGAATTGTGCGCGCCGCGTCTGGCGGTGGGTTTTCACTTCTATAACGATTACGACACAGCGCCCGGCTGCGAGGCGGCGGTGCGGCAGCACTACCAGGGGCCGCTGGCCCTGGCCAAGGATTTCATGACCTTCAACGTCACCCGCGAGCAGATTGTCACGCGCATGGCGCAGACCTCCACCCATACCTGGCCCAACAAGGAATTCCACCAGGCGTTCCGCGACGCGCCGCGCAACCCGCGCATGAAAATGTCGCCGTGGCTGGCCGAGCGCCAGATATTCCCGAAGTTCTGATGCGATAAGGAGGAAGTGATGCCGAAACTACTCGAACGCATGCTCACGATGGCGCTGGCCTGCGCCAGCCTGATGTTTGCAAGCGTCGCCGCGCAAGCGCAGGAATGGCCGGCCAAGCCGATTCGCTTCATCGTGCCATTCGGGCAGGGTGGTCTGGTCGATACCGTGATCACGGTCACTCGGCCAGTGGTAGAAGCGCGTCTGGGCCAGCGCATCGTGGTGGATTACCGGCCGGGTGCCGGCGGCAATGTCGGCATGCAGGCGCTGCAGCAATCGCCCCCCGACGGCTACACCTTCGCGGTGGCGCCGTCGAACACGATGGTGATCAATCAGTTCCTGTTCGCCAGCATGCCGTTCGACCCCTTGAAGGACTTCGCGCCGGTGACCATGCTGGTGGACGTGCCGCTGGTGTTGTCGGTCAGCGCCAAGCATCCGGTGACATCCTTGCGCGAATTTTTCGATAACGCCCGCGCCAATCCCGGCCGCGTCAATTACGCTTCACCGGGCGCGGCCACGCCGCCGCACCTGGCGGCCGAACTACTGGCGCGTGCGGCTGGCTTGAATGTGCTGCACGTGCCCTACAAGGGCGGCAATGCGGCGGCCACTGCGCTGATCGCCAACGAGGTGCAGTTCATGCTGATCGCCTATGCGTCGTTGCGCCCGCAGATCACAGCCGGCATGGTGCGCCCGCTGGCGGTGGCCGCCAGCCAGCGGATCGACGGGCTACCCGAGGTGCCGACTTTCGCCGAGGCGGGCTATCCGGCATTGCAGCGCGAGATGCCGCGCAGTTGGTGGGGCTTGGTCGCACCGCGCGGCACGCCGGAGGCGGTGATTGCACGCATGGCGACGGAGTTTCGAGCCGCGCTCACCGCCCCTGAAGCGCAAAAGCGTTTGCGTGAATCCGGCCTGATTCCGGTGGGCTCGCAGCCGGCGGAGTTCGCCGCCGGGCTGCCGGAAGAAGCGCGTAGCTGGGGGGCTCTGATCAAGGCGATCGGCTTGAAGCTGGAGTGAGAATGCGCTTCAGACCAGGGCGCCCGCGATCACTTTGCGCCCTCGGTTCCCGGTTTGTCCTGCCTGGCCGGCGCGGCGCGTGAAATACGGCACTGCATGGCGGCAAACCCCCACCTGCGCCGGTCGAATCACATTTCGGATGGCCGCGGAGCGGTTGCGGCTGCCTGCCTATTGAAACGCCTGAATCCCTGTCATCGCACGCCCGAGGATCAGCGCATGAATGTCATGCGTGCCCTCATAGGTGTTGACCACTTCCAGGTTCACCATGTGGCGGATGATGCCGTATTCGTCCGAGATGCCGTTGCCGCCCAGCATGTCGCGCGCGACGCGCGCGATATCGAGCGACTTGCCGCATGAATTGCGCTTCATGATCGAGGTGATTTCCGGCGCCGCGCTGCCTTCATCCTTCATGCGGCCCAGGCGCATGCAGCCCTGTAGCCCCAAGGTAATCTCGGTCTGCATGTCGGCCAGCTTTTTCTGGATCAGTTGATTTGCTGCCAACGGCCGGCCGAACTGCTTGCGGTCGAGCACATATTGACGCGCGCGGTGCCAGCAGTCTTCAGCCGCACCCAGGGCCCCCCAGGCGATGCCGTAGCGTGCCGAATTGAGGCAGGTGAACGGGCCCTTCAAACCCTCCACGTTCGGCAATTCGTTCTCCGCCGGCACGAACACTTCGTCCATCACGATTTCGCCGGTAAGCGAGGCGCGCAAGCCGAACTTGCCGTGGATTGCCGGCGCCGAGAGGCCCTTCATGCCTGTTTCCAGGATGAAGCCGCGAATGCGGCCTTCGTCGTTCTTGGCCCACACCACGAACACATCGGCGAAAGGCGAGTTGGAGATCCACATCTTCGCGCCGGTCACCGAAAAACCGCCGGGAACGCTCTTGGCACGGGTGATCATCGAACCCGGGTCGGAGCCGTGATTGGGTTCGGTCAGGCCGAAACAGCCGATCCACTCGCCGCTGGCCAGCTTCGGCAGGTATTTTTGCCGTTGCGCTTCGGATCCGAACTCGAAAATCGGCAGCATCACCAGCGACGACTGCACGCTCATCATCGAGCGGTAACCGGAGTCAACGCGCTCGACTTCGCGCGCGATCAGGCCATAGGCTACATAGTTCAGGCCGGGGCCGCCGTATTCGGTCGGGATGGTCGGCCCCAAGAGTCCGATTTCGCCCATTTCGCGAAAAATCGCCGGGTCGGTCTTTTCATGTCGGAAAGCTTCGAGAATGCGCGGCGCGAGTTTCGACTGGCAGTAGTCGTTGGCGGCGTCACGCACCATGCGCTCGTCCTCGCTCAACTGGTGATCGAGCAACAGCGGGTCGTCCCACTGGAACTGGGCTTTGATTTTTTGCGGAGAAAGCATGTGGTGCCTCTGTAGAAACGGGTCTTGCGGGAGCCGGGATTATAGATCGCTGGTTTGCGGTCGCCACTCGGTTTTGCGTGGCATCAGGCTAGTCGGGCACCACCGCGGTAGCTTCGATCTCCAGTCTTGCCTCGGGCTCAATCAGTGCGGTCACGCCAAAGGCCGACATCGGCGGGAAATGGCGTCCGATGATTTCCTTGTATGCGGCACCCACGGCAGGCCACGCCGCCACATATTCGTCGCGATCCAGCACATACCAGGTAAGGCGTACCAGATGTTCGGGCTTGCCGCCGGCTTGGGCCAGGACCGCCACAATATTGGCCAGGGCCTGCCTGGTTTGCCCGGCAAAGTCGCGTGCATGCCATACGCCCTGACCGCCGGCGCCGCTGGCGATAGGATCCCAACCGACTTGGCCGCCGATCATCACAAGGGTGCCGCGCGCTGCGATACCGTTCGAGTAGCCGCGCGGCTTGGCCCATCCGGGTGGTTGCAGGATATTCATGATCACCTCGCGCTCGTAGGCATTGTGTTGATGATTGACATATAAATAGTTTAGACCTAAAGTAATTGTGCCGCAATCGCGATCGATTCAAGCGCAGCCTACCCCGGTCCCCCGAATTTGCCAAAACCGTCCTTCATGTTGACTATCTATGAACTTGGCGCGCCCGACGGCGCCCATTACAGTTCCTTTTCCTGGCGCACGCGCATGGCGCTGCGCCACAAGGGACTGGACTTTGAATCGGTGTCGGTGCGCATCTCCGACAAGACGGCGATCGCGTTTTCCGGTCAAGGGAAGGTACCGATCATTCGCCATGGTGACCGCGTGGTTGCCGATTCATGGAAGATCGCCGAATACCTTGAGGCCAGTTTTCCAGATGCACCCAGCCTGTTCGGGGGTGTGGCGGCGGCCGGATTGTGCCGCTTTGTCAATGCAGTTGCTGATCGGCAATGGATGGCGGCGCTGGCGCCGGCTTGCGCATTGGCGGTCACGCAAATGGTCGACGCCGGCGATGCCGCGCATCTGCGTGCCGGTTTCGAGAAGGGCTTCGGCAAGACGCTCGAGGAAATGCAGGCTGCGCGCGAACCCTCGCTGGGGGCGTTTCGCCGCGCGCTCGACCCCTTGCGCGCGACCCTGCGTGGCCAGGCCTATCTGGGCGGCGTTGCTCCCTGCTATGCCGATTACATTGCGATGAGCCCGCTGCAATGGGCGCGCATCATCGATGCTGCACCGGTGCTCGAAGCCGACGATGCGCTCCTGCCCTGGTTCGAACGCATGCTCGACCTGTTTGACGGCTTTGCGCGCGCCGAGCCGGCGCGAGCGACTCGCGGCTGACGATGGCGCGGATAGAAATCGAGTTCGACGCGCCACGCAGCGCCGCTTATCGCGGCGCCGGCTGGTGGAACGACGAGGTGCTGGGCGACTGGCTGGCGCGCAATGCGTCGGTGCATGGTCAACGCCTGGCCGTGCGCCTGGGAGAGCAACGCTGGACCCACGCGCAACTCCGCGACGAGGTGGCGCGCCTGGCCAATGCCCTGCAGCGCCTCGGGGTTGCGCGCGGCGAGGTGGTCGCGGTGCAGTTGCCGAACACCCCGCAATTCATCTTCGCCTACCTGGCGATTGCCGCCATCGGCGCGGTGATGCAGACCGTGCACATGGCCTATCGCGGTGCCGATATCGAGGGGCTGCTCAAACACGGCGGCGCGGTGGCGGTAATCTGCCCAGGCGATACGGCCGAGCTGGCAACGGCCAGCACTTACCTGGCGATGCAGCCGCGTCTGCCGGAGTTGCGCCAGGTGATCGGCGTCGGCGTCGGCGTACCGCCGGGAGCGCTGGCGCTCGCCGACCTCGGCGCGCCTGAGCCGGCTTCGATGCCGCCTGAGAGTCTCAAGGGTTCGGACGCATTCTTGTTGCTCCACACCTCGGGCACGACCTCATCACCCAAGGGCGTGCCGCATGCCTACCAGGACTTCCTTGCCAATGCCCGCCTGTCCGCCGAGGCGCTGGCGGTGTCCTGTGAAGACACGCTGTTGTCGGCGGCCCCGTTTACCCATTTGTATGGCCTGTTCACCGTGAACATGGCGCTGGCGACCGGTGCCGCCATTGCGCTGCTGCCGGTATTCTCGCCCCCCGCGCTGGCCGAGGCGATCCGCAGCATGCGCCCGAGCATCGGCTTCACTGCTCCCGCGCATATCGCGGCCTGCATGAACGCCGGCTTGTTCGACGGCCTCGACCTGACCTGCTTTCGCTATGTGCAGATCTCCGGCAGCGCGGTGCCGCCCGCGCTGGGTCGCGCGCTTGAACCCTTGCTCGGAGGGGGCCGGGTCATGCAACTTTGGGGCATGACCGAGTTGCAGGCGGGCGCCTATACGCGGCTGGAGGATGCCCTGGCGGTGCGTACCGAGACCACCGGGCGCGCCTCGCCCGGCACCGAGTTGCGCATCGTCGATGTCGCCGGCCACAGCGTGGCAGCGGGCGAAGAGGGCGAACTGCAGATGCGCGGCCCGTCCCTGTTTCAAGGCTACCTGCATAACCCGGAGGCAACGCGCGCGGCATTCGACGCCGACGGCTGGTTTCGCACCGGCGACCTGGCAACGCTGGATGTGGATGGCAACCTGCGCCTGACCGGACGGGTCAAGGACCTGATCAACCGCGGCGGCGTCAAGTTCAACCCCGCGGATGTCGAAGCCGTGATACTCCGGCATCCGGCAGTAGCCGAGGTGGCGGTGGCACCGATTCCGGACGCGATCATGGGCGAGCGGGCTTGCTGTTTCGTGGTTGTGCGCCCGGGTTTGTCGCTAGACTTCGCGGCGATGCAGCGCCATCTGGCGGATGCGGGCTTGAGCAAATTCAAGTGGCCTGAGCGCCTGGAAATAGTCGCGGCGATGCCGCTCACGCCGACCCGCAAAGTCATCAAGGCCAGGCTGGTGCAGGATTTCCTGCAACTACCGCAGTAAACCGGATAAGCCATGAAAATCGAAATTCTCGGCGGCGGTCCCGCCGGCCTGTACAGCGCGATCCTGATCAAGAAATCGTTCCCGCATGCCGCCATCCGCGTGGTGGAACGCAACCGCTCCGACGACACCTTCGGCTTCGGTATCGTGCTGTCCGACGCGACACTGGCCAACCTGCGTCAGGCCGACGAACCCTCCTACCGCGACATCGCCGCCAACTTCGCGTATTGGGACGATATTTACGTCCACTACAAGGACAGCGTGATGAAGTCGGGCGGCCACGGCTTTTCGGGACTGCTGCGTTTGAAGCTGCTCAACATTTTGCAGAGCCGCGCGTCTGAACTGGGTGTCGAAATCGCCTACAGCAGCGAGGCCAGGAGCGTTGACCAGGCCGCCGCTGCGGCCGACCTGGTGATCGGGGCGGACGGCATCAACAGCGCCGTGCGTGAGCGCTGGAAGCAGCACTTCAAGCCCAGCGCCGACCTGCGGACCAACAAGTTCTGCTGGCTGGGCGCCACCATGTCGTTGCCGGGCTTCACCTACGCCTTCAAGGAAAACCAGCACGGCATCTGGAATCTGCATGCCTACATGTTCACCCGGCCCGGCGATCCGCCGCAATGCACCTTCGTGCTCGAAACCACCGACGAAGCCTTTCACAATGCGGGGCTGGTGGTCGAGGATGAAGAGCGCACCGCGCGTTATTGCGAGACGGTGTTCGCCGATGTGCTGGGGGGCAACAAGCTTCTGACCAACCGCTCGTTCTGGCGCAATTTTCCGACCATCAAGTGCGAGAAATGGAGCCACGAGAACGTGGTCCTCTTGGGCGATGCGGCGCATACCGCGCACTGGTCGATCGGCTCCGGCACCAAGCTGGCGCTCGAAGACGCGATTGCATTGCATGCCTCAGTGCTGCGTCACCCGAGCGACCTGCGCGCGGCACTGGTCGACTACGAGACCACGCGCCACGAAGAGGCCGACCGCATCCAGCATGCGGCCAACGTCTCACTGGTTTGGTTCGAGAACCTGCGGCGCTTCTGGAGCATGGATCCGGTGCAGTTCAATTTCAGCATGATGAGCCGCTCGAAGGCGATCACCTTCGAGAACATGCGCATGCGCGACGCCGCCAGCGTCGCCGAGCTGGAGAACTGGTGGAACGCGGATGTCGCGAAGTCTCAAGGCGCGGCCCTGCCCGCCGGCTTCAAGGCGCCGCCGATGTTCGCGCCGTTTCGCCTGCGCGGCATGCAAGTGCGCAATCGCGTGGTGGTGTCGCCGATGGCGCAATATATGGCGGAAGACGGTGTGCCCGGCGACTGGCACCTGGTGCACTATGGCGCGCGCGCCGTCGGCGGCGCCGGGCTGGTATTCACCGAGATGACTTGTCCGACAGCCGATGCGCGCATCACCCCAGGCTGTGCGGGCCTGTACAACGACGCGCAGGTGAGCGGCTGGCGGCGTGTGGTCGATTTCGTGCACGCCAACAGCGAAGCGAAGATCTGCATGCAGCTGGGGCATGCCGGCCGCAAGGGCTCGACCCAGGTCGGCTGGAAGAAGATGGATCGTCCCCTGCCCGCGGGCAACTGGCCGCTGTTGGCGCCGTCGGCACTTGCGTATGACGCCGGCAACCAGGTTCCGCGTGAAATGACGCGCGCCGACATGCAGCGCATCACCGCGGACTTTGTCGCCAGCACCCGGCGCGCCATCGACTGCGGCTTCGATATGCTTGAGCTGCACGCGGCGCACGGCTATCTGCTGGCCTCGTTTGTTTCGCCGATCACCAATCGGCGCTCCGATGAGTACGGCGGAACGCTGGAAAACCGGCTGCGCTGGCCGCTCGAAGTGTGGGATGCGATACGCGCGGTCTGGCCACAGGACAAACCCATGAGCGTGCGCATTTCCGCCACCGACTGGATTCCCGGCGGCACCACCGGCGTTGACGCGGTGGCGATCGCGCGCGCCTTCAAGGCGCACGGCGCGGACTTGATCGATGTCTCCAGCGGTCAGACCGATCCAGCCTCCAAGCCGGTCTACGGGCGCATGTTCCAGGCGCAGTTCGCCGAGGCGGTGCGCATCGACGCCGGCATTGCCACCATGGCGGTGGGGGCCATCACCAACGCCGATCAGGTCAATACCTTGCTGGCTTCCGGCCGCGCCGATCTGGTGGCGCTGGGGCGACCGCACCTGTCCGACCCGCACTTCACCCTGCACGCGGCGGCCGAATATGATTTCCGTGACGTCGGCTGGCCCAAGCAATACCTGTCCGGCGCACAGCAGGCACATACCCTGGCAACGCGGGCACGCGAGGAAGCGGCCCGCAAGGAAGAGGCGATCCGGGCGGAGAAGCGTGGCGCCGTATAAGGCATCGCCCTCCGCATCGAGCCCACAGGGCTCATGGCTCCTGTCAAACCACTCTTTAAGCACGTCCCGGCCGAACCACCGCCGACATGCGCGCACAGCCTGACGAGCCCAAGGCTGCAGGCCAGCAAGCCGGAGACCGGATGATCCGGGTAGTGGAGCGAAAGGCACGGCACCCGGGCTCTAGACGGGCGCCGCTTCAATGCGCCTTTCGATCACGCGGATCACAAGGCCGCTGACGAAAATGATGGCACTGGTGGCCAGCAGCAGGTACAGCATGCGATCCCATGCCAGGCTGGCACCGACCAAAGCGGTGACAAGCAGCGGGCTTGCGAACTGCCCCAGGTTGGAGCCCTGGTTGATCATGCCCTGCACGGTACCCACCTGGGCATTGCTGCGTGCGTGAGTTTGCGCCGCCGACATCACCGATCCCGGCAGGATGCCCACCGAGAACGAAAATGCGACGCAGCCCAGATAGCGTGCCCAGTCCGGGATTGCCGGCGAAAACACGACAAGGCAGGTCAATGCCGTGGCCACACCGGCCATGCAGACATTGGTGCCGCGCGTGAACCCGTGTTGCAACAGCATCCCGCCCAGCAGGTTGCCCGGGATGTTGGCGGCCACCATCAGCGCGGTGAGCAGCGCCGCCACGCCTAGCGGTGTTTGCCGTTCGCCGACCATGAAGGTCGGCAACCAGACCATGATGGCGTAGAAATTGAAGGCGTAGCAGCCAAACGCCAGCGCGATCCACCAGGGACCGGGCTTGCGCAGCGGCCCGGCGGAAGCGCGCCAGGGTGCAGCGGCAGCGCCGGTAGGCGACGCGTATTCGGCACGCAGCGAATACAGCAGCAGCGTGGCCACCAACGCGCACGCTGCGGTGGTGAGCCAAAGCGCGCGCCAGCCATGGGCTGCGATCAGTAGCGGCGCCAGCAACATGCCAAGGGTGGTGCCGGTGGGCATGTAGGCACCCCAAAAACTGAAGATGCGCTTGCGATCAGCCACGGCCGTCGATTGCATGATCAGCGCAGGTGCCGACACCACGATGGAAAGAAAGCCGACGCCTTCGAAGAAACGGCTGCCGAGCAGCCATCCGGACCCTGGCGCGAGGGCGCCGACCACGCCCCCAATGATCAGGCAGCCGAGCCCGCTCATGCACATGCGGAACGCGCCAATGCGCGCGGTGAAAAGGCCCATGAAGATCGAGGCCACCACCCCCAGGGTATTGAACGCCGATACCAGCCATCCGGCTTCCTTGAGGGAAAGGGAAAACTCGGCGCGCAGTGCGGGGATCGCCGGCGGCAGTTTGCCGATGTAGATGGCGGCGACGACGCCCAAAAGCAGGGCGGCGATCGCGGCCTTCCAGTGTGTACGTGTCACCAGCGGGCCTTCACGTGACACGGCGTTGGCCGTACGGCCGCCGTATCAACTGGTTGGTGAGGGCCCGATGAGCTTGACCATGGCTGGCCGGATGCACGTTTGGTCTCGGCGTGCGGGAATCGTTGGCTTTCACTCGAACTCGACTTCGGCTTCGATCTCGACCGGAATGTTCCATGGCAGTTCGGCCACGCCGATGGCCGAGCGCGCATGGCTGCCGATGCCGGCGCCGAATACCTCGAGTATCAGGTCCGAGGCACCGTTGATGACGCGCGGCATCCCGGTGAAGCCGGGCGCGGCATTGACCATGCCGAATACCCGCAGCCAGGCTGAAACACGATCGAGGCTGCCGAGCGCCAAGCGCAGGTCGGCCAACATGGCCAGCAAGGTCAGGCGCGCCGACGCATACGCCTGATCAGTGCTGACCTCGCCACCGACCTTGCCGAATGGCCCGGCGAGTCTGCCGCTGGCGTCAAGCGGGCCATGTCCCGAAATGATGGCGCGCTTGCCGTGAATGCGAACGGATGCGAACGGCAGGCGTGCATCGGGCGGCAATTGCAGTGCGGCTGGCAGAATCAGGCCCAGATCAAGGAGGCGTTGTTCGGCAGGCATGCGGGTGGCTTGGCATTTGTAGCGCTGTGGGAACGGGTCGCGATTATGCACCAGGCATCTCGTGGCGCCAGGCTTGACGCTGTGCGCGGCGGCAAGTCCCTGCTCTTACAGGCCTGCGGCGACGCCAGCCTCGTCAAAGCTTGCCATCGAATCAAGAAACCCTGCCGCCGCCTTGACCAGGGGAAACGCCAGGGCGGCACCGGTGCCCTCGCCCAAACGTAATCCCAGGTCGAGCAATGGTCTGGCGTTGAAATGGCGCAGCATCGCGGCATGCCCCTCTTCGTTTGAAGCATGGGCGAAGATGCAGTAGTCCAGTACATTTGGCGCCAGCGCCTGCGCCACCAGGAGCGCGGAACCGACGATGAAACCGTCCACCATGATCACCATGCGCGTCTCGGCGGCGGCGAGCATGGCACCGCAGATCATCGCAATCTCGAAGCCGCCCAGCGCGGCCAGTGCGTCCAGCGGCTCACGGGCACCGGCATGCAATGCAAGGGCGGCCTCGATGACCGCGCGCTTGCGCGCCAGACCGCTGTCGTCAAGGCCCGTGCCGCGCCCGAGACACAGCTCCAACGGCAAGCCGGTCAAGCGCACCATCAGCGCACTGGCGGCGCTGGTGTTGCCGATGCCCATTTCACCAAATGCGATCAGGTTGCTGCCCTTGGCTGCGAGTTCGCGCATCAGCGTGGCACCCGCAGCAATCGCTTCTTCGGCCTGTGTCATGGTCATCGCTGCCTCGCGCGCGAAGTTGCGGGTGCCGTGGGCAATTTTGCGATCGACAAGATCGGGGTGCGGATCGAACGCATGATCAACGCCGGCATCGATCACTTTCAGAGAAAGGCCGGCGGCACTGGCGAATACGTTGACCGCGGCGCCGCGGGCAAGGTAGTTCATCACCATCTGCCAGGTCACCTCCTGCGGATAGGCCGAGACTCCTTCAACGGTGACGCCGTGGTCGGCGGCGAAGACCAGCAGGTGTGGATCTGCGATCTGTGGTTTGCTCGTACCCTGAATCAGACCGAGTTGAATTGCAATGTTTTCCAATTGCCCGAGCGAGCCCGGCGGTTTTGTCTTTGCATCGATTCGCACCGCCAGTTGCTGCTGCAATCCTGCATCGGAAATTGCGGCAATATTGAAAAGCATCATTGGTTGCGCTGTGCGGCCAGCGCCTGCGCCAGGCACGCCGGACACAGGCATGTGGCGCCAACCGGGTCTACCTGCGCCAAGGCCGGCAGGCTGGCACACCAGCATGGTGTTGCCGCATGGACGCCACAGGCGAATTCGTCGCCGCAGCGTGTGCATGCAGCGGGACTGGAACTGCAACCGCGGACAGTGTCCGATGCGGCGGGCAATGCTTGATTCATTTTGCGCAGGCTGTGTGGAATTGGCGTCGAGCGAATTCTATGGCACTTGAAAATCGACGCGCCGCCCAAAGTTTTCCGGTCCCTGTCGAAAGCGCGACGGCATCGGCTTGTTCCGCAGCCCACACCGGGCCGCCTCTTGAAAACCACTGAACCATCCCGACTTACTTTACATCGCGGCGTATGCCGCACACGAAACCGATGATGGAGAAATGCACATGACCACACTGACACCGCTGTTTGCCTATTCCCGCCGTGCGCCATTCGATGCCGCGCTAGGCGGCCTTCTGGAAGGGTTCCTGCGCGCACCAGTCGGGCGTGCCGTCGACGCGCGCGCGATTCCTTTCGAAGCCAGTGAGCAGGGCGACACCTATGTGGTGGCCGCCGACGTTCCCGGTTTTCGCAAGGAAGATATCGCGGTCGAAATCGATGGCGCGCGTGTGACCATCACTGCTGCCAGCAAGGCAGAGAGACCGGCGGTCGAAGGTGAGCGCTTGCTCTACAGCGAACGCGTTGCCGGCCGTGCCACACGCAGCTTTGAGCTGGGCGCGGAAATCGACCAGGCGCGCGCGAATGCCCGCTATGCCGACGGGGTTTTGACCCTGACATTGCCGAAAAAAGTCGCCGAAACCCGGAAACTTTTGCAAGTGCAGTAACTCAAAGTTATATCTGCTTTAACGGGCAGTACGCCGGCGGCGGCTCCTTCCCCTGAAATGCCGCTGGCGCCCGCCTCACGCGCTTGCGCGACATTGCCACACGCGACCTCCTCCCGTGTGGGGCGGTGTGGGCGGGGCGGGGTCCGGTTCCCCTGCCGGGTCCTGCATTTTTTCAAAGGCGCTTCCGGTTCCCGGAAGCGCCTTTTTTCTTGTGCTTGCAACTGCGGGGCGCACGGACCGCATTGTAAGCAGACGCTACAATTCGATCGACGACGCCGCCACGTGGCATGGTCCATGAACTTGGCGGCCCTGTCGTGCCTGCCACTATTCCTCACGCCTGGACCCACATTCAATGACTGCTGCCCACCCTGAAGTCACCCCCGCGGTGCAGGCTTCAATTCTGGCGGAAGCCCTGCCTTACCTGCGCCGTTTTCACGGCAAGACCATTGTCGTCAAGTACGGCGGCAACGCGATGACAGACCTGAAACTGCAACAGCAGTTCGCGCACGATGTGGTCATGCTGAAGCTGGTCGGTCTCGATCCGGTGGTGGTGCATGGCGGCGGCCCGCAAATTGAACAACGTCTGAAGCAGCTTGGTATCAAGAGCGGTTTCATCCAGGGCATGCGGGTCACCGATGCGGCCACCATGGATGTGGTCGAGATGGTGCTGGGCGGCACCGTCAACAAGGACATCGTCACTCTGATCAATCAGGCCGGCGGCAAGGCCGTGGGCCTGACCGGGCAGGATGGCGCATTCATTCGCGCCAAGAAACTCATGATGCCGAACCCGGAGAAGCCCGGTGAAACCATCGATCTTGGGATGGTGGGCGACATTGAGTCGATTGACCCTTCTGTCATCGATACGCTGGAGGCCGGCGGCTTCATCCCGGTGGTGGCGCCGATCGGCGTGGGCAGCGACGGCCAGAGCTACAACATCAACGCCGACGTGGTCGCCGGCAAGTTAGCGGAGATACTCAAGGCGGAAAAGCTGGTCCTTTTGACCAACACGCCGGGGGTGCTCGACAAATCCGGGAATCTTCTGACCAACATCACGCCGCGCGATATCGATGCCATGCTGGCCGACGGCACGCTATCCGGCGGCATGCTGCCGAAAATCGCGTCGGCGCTCGACGCGGCGCGTTCCGGTGTGCATGGCGTGCACATCATCGATGGCCGGGTCGAGCACGCGCTCTTGCTTGAGATTCTCACCGATCAGGGCGTGGGCACTCTGATTCGCAGCAAATAAGCCTGCTGCCATTCAGCGGCCGGCATACCCGCAAACGCTTTGCCGCTGACGGCGCCACTGGTTGGCGGGTGTTGCGAAATACGGCCGCGCGCGCCGGTTCCTACAGCATTTTTGCAATGTCGCGAATGTCTTCCTCGAACATTTCGCCCATTTCAACCAACGCCAACCTGCCATCCCGGTCGATCACATAAGTCTGCGGCAAACCGCGGCGCAAACGGTATATGCGCTCATATGCGGGATTTTGCATTGCCGCGGGGAAGGTATAACCGCGCGACTTGAGATAGTCCGTAGCCGCTTTTTGGGTCTTGTCGATCGAGATCGCCAGAACTTCGAGACCCTTGGCACGATGTGCGCGATACAGCGCCTCGATCTGCGGGTTCTGCCTGGCGCAAAACGGACACCAGGACGCTCAGAACTGCAGAACCAGCACTTTGCCCTTGAGCGACGCCGGATCGAGCAGGCGGCCGTCCAGCATAGTCAGCGGGGGCAGAGTTACCGCGTCGCCCTTGTTCCAGGCACCGAAAGCAGCGCCCGGCAGCGCTGCGCCGGTAGCCAGTGCAAGGAAATCCCGGCGGCGCATCATGCGGGCCTCAGAACTCGATCGAATCGGCGATCGCCTTGATGCCGGCCCTGGCGCAGGCCTCGTCGGCTTCTCCACCCGGGGCGCCGGATACGCCGATGGCGCCCACCACGGAGCCGCCGGCTTCGATCGGCAGGCCGCCACCGAACGCCGCGACCCGCGGTGTCGCGCGCAAGCCGCTCATCGGCCTGCCCGCCTGGGTTTCCGCGGCCAGCGTCAGGGTGCTGATGCGAAAGCTTGCGGAAGTCCAGGCCTTGTTCATCGCCACCTCGACGGTATGGGCACCGGCGAAGCGATCACGCAACAAGACTTGTGTGATGCCTGCGCGATCGGCCACCGCGACACCGACCTGGTAGCCGCTCTTGCGGCAACTTTCAAGGGCCGCGCGCGCAGCGACCAGCGCTGCTTCGGGCGTGAGCTGCTTGACGCTGAAGGTGCCGGCGGCCGGCTGGGCACCGGCATATGTTGCCGCCAGCGTCAGCATGCACGCTGCGATCAGTGACTTTTCCATTGCGATCTCCTTCTGGTTAGGGCCTGATGTAGGCCCAGCCCTGCTGCTGGCGTTTCATCAACTGCACCACGCCTGCCTCGACGTAGCCGATCTTCGGCAACATGTCCTCGCGCGTGATTTTTTGGTTTTTCATGGTGTTCTCGCACGCCACCACCGAAACGCCGGTCGCCAGTGCATCGGCAACCCGGTTGCCGGCCACGGAATCCGCCTTGAGCATGCCAAGGCCCGGTCCGTAGGCCACGATCTCGATCTCGACGTTCTTCGTGCCTAGATCGGTCTGCACGTTCTTGATGTTGTTGAGTGTGAGGTTCCACTTCACCGGCTCGGCGTCGCTGACCTGGAATACGATCTTGTTGCGCGTGGCGACTTGCGCTTGCGCATCCCCGGCCCACGCCAGGACCACTGCGATGATCACGCAGGAAAGAGCTGCCGAACGTGCAAACGAATCGGACATGGTTCTCATCGCCAGTACTCCCGGGTTGGTTGGTGCCGCAACAAAGACTGAGGTGCGCTCGCTACGCTGGTGCGCATCCAATGCGGACAGCTTGCTAGGCGATGCCGGGGTTGCCCTGCATGCCCTTGATTGCCGGCAAATTCAGCTTGACAGCCTTGATGACCTTCTTTGAACGCAAATAGCCTGCCACCAGATCCCAGATCGGCTCGCCAGAGGCGCCTTCGGCGACCGGCGCCCAGCCTGCGACCGTGTATTTCTTGTCCGCCTCGATCGGTTTGCCCTTGAGCCGCATCCCGGAAATGCGGCCGCCCATTTTCGCATTCGGGTCGCAGGCATAGGTCATGCCCCCGACCCGCACCATGTCGCCGCCCTGCTGGTAATAGGGGTCCGGGTTGAACAGGTTGTCGGCCACGTCTTCCATGATGGTCTTGATCTGCTCGCCGGTGAATTCGTTGCGGGTCACATGCGGGTAGGTAATCGCGGTCTGGTCCATCACGTGGTCCATGGTGATCGCCTGGCCCGGCAAAAGCGAGGTACCCCAGCGAAAGCCGGGCGAGAAGGCCAGGTCGGCGCCCTTGACCTCCATCAGGGCATCCAGGATCACCTGATCGAGCGTGCCATTGAAGTTGCCGCGCCGGTACAAGAGGCCTTCTGTGACCGCTAGCTTTTCGTCGAGTTTGGCCTTGTAGGGCGCGCGCACGCGCTCGATCAGCGCCTGCATCTCGGCATCGGCCTTGAGATATCGGGAAAAGACCGGCAGCAGCTTGTAGCGAAAATCGACGACGCGGCGGTCACGCACTTCAAGATCGAGCACCCCCAGGAACTTCGCGTTGCTGCCGGCATTGGTGACCAGCGTCTGGCCGGAAGCATTCTTCACGATCACCGGTTGCGGCACGCCGTCGTGGGTATGGCCGCCCATGATGGCGTCGATCCCGGTCACGCGCGAAGCCAGCTTGATGTCCACATCCATGCCATTGTGCGAAAGCAGGATCACCGCCGCCGCGCCCTTGGCGCGCGCCTCGTTGACCACCTTTTGCATGTTCTCGTCCTGAATGCCGAAGTTCCAGTCCGCCACCATGTGGCGCGGATTGGCGATCGGCGTATAGGGAAACGCCTGGCCCACGATCGCCACCGGCACGCCGTTCATTTCGCGCATGACGTACGGGGCGAACACCGGGTCGCCAAAATCGGCGGTCTTGATGTTCTGCGCGACAAAATCGATTCGCCCCTTGAAATCCTTGGCCACCACTTCCTCAACCCGCTTGGCGCCGAGCGTGAATTCCCAGTGCCCGGTCATCACATCGACGCCCAGTAGCTTGCAAGCATCGATCATGTCCTGGCCGCGAGTCCACAGTGCGGTAGCCGAGCCCTGCCAGGTGTCGCCGCCGTCGAGCAACAGGGCGCCGGGGCGTTCGGCGCGCAGTTTCTTGACCAGGGTTGCCAGGTGGGCAAAGCCGCCGGTCTTGCCGTAGAGCCTGGCTGCGCGTGCGAAGTCGATATGGGTGAAAGCGTGCGCGACATTGCGTGCCAGATCGCGTGCCTGGCCCTGCGGCGCGACCAAGGGATTCATCTTGAAATGATCGAGCAGGGCCTGGCCAACCAGGTGAGGCGGACGCCCGATGGCATCGGCCACGCCAAGGTTGACGTTCGGCTCACGGAAATACACCGGCAACAACTGTGCATGGCAATCGGTGAAGTGCAGAAAATGTACGTTGCCGAAGGCTTTGAAATCGTACAGGCTGGCAGTCGGGTTGACGCCGAACGCGTCGCCGGCCTTGAGGTTCATGCCCGACGCCGTGGCAACGGCCAGCAGGTTCAGGAATTCACGGCGGTTCATCAGCGTTCACTTATGAGATAAGGCAAAAAAGGGCGCTGTCGCGCCCCGTGCCATGTTGGCTACTTGTTTACCGGCGAATTCGGGTCAAGCAGAAGCGCGGTCACGTCCTTGATCTGCTGTTCGGTCAGTATTCCGTTGTGGCCGAAGCGCGGCATGTTGGAACAGGCCATGAATGCCTGCGGGTTGTAGATCTTGCCGTAGGTATAGCGCTGCATGGCTTCGGAGTTACCACGCAGCTTGCCATATCCGAGGAGCGGTGGTCCGATGGTGCCGAACGAGATCTCGGCCGGACTCACCTGGTGGCAGGCATAACAGTTGCCGCCTGCGGGACTGGTGGGGTTGTCGGAGAACTGCTTGCCCACGCCGGATTGGGCAATCTTCTCGCCTTCGCGCCAGTCGCCCAGCAGTTTGCCGTCGGCCGGGTACTTGAGCAGTTCCTGCTGGGCCTTTTCCATGCGCTCGAGTTGGGCGACCGGCGGCTTCTTGTCCAGTTCAACGCTGCATATTCCCTGCGGCTGATCCTGATTGAGGCGGTCGAGTTTGGCCTGACCACTTTCCTTGAAGGAGGCGCGCAATACCTCGGCAGCCTGCTTCGTGTAGCGCGCGTCCGACATTGAAGCGCAACCGGTGATCGCGGCCAGCGTGCCTATACCGATCAGTGACTTGGTCATGGGTTTCATGGGGATAGGTCCTAGCGTTTGATCGCGGGGGCGTTGAATTCGGCGCCGTTGGCATTGCGGGCCAGGAAGGTGGTCAGCGCAATCGATGCCTCGGAGGTGAATTCGAGCGCCGGAAAGCGCTGCTGGCGGAAACAGTCGAACAGGCGCCACTGGAAAGTGCGCAACTCGCCTTGCGATACGCGGTAAGCCGGCCAGGTGGTGTAGGCTCGTTGCGCATCCTTTGGGTCGTTCAGGTTGGGCAAGTCCTGCAGGCGGATACGCTTGCCGCTCTCGGAGTGGCAAGTGGCGCAGGAAAAGTCGTGCGGTCCGCCGCGAAAGTAGAACATTTTCTTGCCCAGCTCGTACGATTCGCGCAGCTTGGGGTGATCCAGCGCCACGTTCATTTTCACGCCCTTAGATTCGGCGGTGATGAAGGCGACCAGGGCCTCGTTATCGGAGCGCTGGTTGCCGTTGCCGAAGGGGCGAGCCTTGGCCTCAGCCTCGCTCAAGCCCTGGATCGACATCCTGCAATGGACCAAGCGTGCTTCAAGATCCATGACGCGGCCGGCGTCGGCGAAAAACTTCGGTAGTTCGGCATAGGCGCCGCTGACCTTGCCGGGACCCAGGCCAAGGTCACAGGTCTCAAGCGACGCGCTCTTGGGTCCGGCTTTCTTTTTCCACAGGTCCTCGCCACGCGCTTCCCACAGTTCGGCCGGGTTTCCTCCGGCCAGCGCCTGCCGGTACTCTTCGATCTTCTTTATGGTGTCGGCGCCGCTTTGCGCCATGACGCCAGTCCAGGCGCAAGCCAGCGCAAGCGCCGTCACGGCACGCCGTGCTCGAACTTTCATCGGGTCTCCTTGGAAATCAATTCTGTGCGCGCGCCGGTACTTGGTCGGCACAGCACCGTTGCCGGCGCGGCGGTAGGTCGGCCGGGTGCTGCAAGCCAGGCTTATGCTGCGACCGTGGCTTCGTCAGTGCGCTTGACACCCTTGTTGTCGGTCCAGGTAATCGCCACCTTCTCGCCAGCCTTGGCGCCGCTGAACTGGAACTGCAAATACGGATTCTTGGACACCGCGGGCCCCCACTCGGCCATCAGCACAGTCTTGCCGTTGTGGACCGCGGTGACCTCCTGAATGAAGTGGGCGGCAACAAGCCTGCCGGTGCTGTCCTTGCGCTGGCCGGTCTCCATTTCGTGCGCCATCAGTACACGGACGACGGTCTTGTCGCCTTCGAGTTTGGCGCGGATGCGCATCGGGTCTGCCATGGTGTTCTCCTGGTCTTGCTACGGTTCTGTTGAGAAATTGCGTTATCGGTCAAGGCGCCGTTGTGGTCAGCCGCACGCTTCGCGACCCACACCAGCGCGGCAGCGTCAACCGCCGCATCCACCCAGGGTGACCTTGATCTCGCGCGTGGCGATGAAGTATTTCCCGTCAGCCTTGATCAGCGCGTGAACCTGTGAGGTCTCACCCATCTTGACGCGCGTACTTACGTTCGGGTCGGTGCCGGCGGGAATCGCGAACGAGGCTGCCAGCGTGCTGGGGTTTTTCTCGATCAGGATCGCGATAGCTTCGGTCTTGGGAATGTTGCTGGTCACGCTGACCGGCACCACCGCGCCGTTCTCGGCGATTTCCGGGGTCGAGCCCCAGCTCACGTCCTTCGTGGGCGCTGCGCTGACTCCGCCCATGCCCTTGATCACGCCATCCACGTTTCTGGCGGCGAACGCGGCCTGGTTCCAGGCAGCATGGGCAGTGCCGGGCCTGACCAGGCCGGCGGCGACAAACAGGCCGAACACCGCAGCGGTTCCGCCTTGCTTGAGCGCCAGGCGGCGCCCGTGATTGATATGTTTCATGCTTTTCTCCATTTCATGACAAAAATTCCAACAATCGTCGCTTGCATGATTTTACTGTGCCATGCCGGCCGAACTACTGCGGCGCACCCTTGAGAATCCACCGCGCCAGCAGGTTTGCATCAGCGTCGCCCAGTGTTGCCGAGGCCGGCATCGGGACCGATCCCCACACACCCTGGCCGCCGTTCCTGATCTTGCCCGCCAGGTAGTGCTCGGCCTTGTCGTTGCCCTTGTACTTCGCCAACACCTCGTTAAAGCCCGGTCCCACGATCCTGCGGTCGACACCATGACAACCCAGGCAAGCGGCCTTGCCGGTGATTTCCCGGACCGCCGCGAACTCGGAGGCGGGGGCGCTGGTTGTGGCCGCCGCCGCAGTGACCTGGCCGCGGATCGCGCCCAGGTTGCGGGTCTGGTCGGCCAGGTTTCCGTGCGAGCCGCGCGCATGGTCGGGCAGACTGGAGGCGACTTTGACGTCAGGGCCGCAATTGCGCATGCATGCCGCGTTCTTCACATCCGGCTTTCCCGTAGGCAACCACAAGCCGTGCTGCGAGGACTTGCCGTCACGGTTGGGCAGAATCGCCTGGACCTCGCGGATGTTCTTGTCGGAAAGCGTGAAGTCGCCGGGCACCACCTCGGCCAGGTTCAGGATATAGGCCGTGACGGCGTACACCTCCTCGACCGTGAGTGTGCGCGGATTGTTCCAGGGCATGGCGCGATTGATGTAGTCCCACAGGGTTGAAAGCGTGGAGACTTTCATCATGGTGGTGCGTTGTGCTTCCGAGCCGGTGGCGAGGCTTGCCACTCTGCCGGTCTGCAGGTCTTTCTTGGTGGTGCCCCCGACAATGGGAGTGAAGACCTCATTGGATTCACCAAACACCCCGTGGCACGAAGCGCATTTGGCTTCCCATGTGTCCTGACCCTTGGCGACGCTGCCGGAACCTGCGGGAAGACCCTTGAAATCGGCGCGTACATCGATGTCCCAAGCCTTGACTTCAGCTGCGGTCGCCGGGCGTCCCAGGCCCTGCCACGTCGGTTTGCCCGGGGATTGCGCCTGTGCGCTCAGGCAAAGCAGCGAAGCGAGCAGGGGTGCGAGGAAGCTAGACCTGGACATTGCTGACCTCGCCGTCGGCCGCGACCTGCCACGATTGGATCGCATTGTTGTGATAAATCGACTTGGTGCCGCGCACGGCGCGCAACTGGCGCATGTGCGGCTGCGCGTAGCCGGTGTCGTCCGTCGCCCTGCTTTGCAGGATCGCGGGTTCACCGTTCCAAGTCCAGGGTAGGTTGAAACGCGTCAGGCATTTCGACAGAACCGGGGTCTGCAAGGTTGCGGCTTTCCAGTTGCGGCCGCCGTCCAGGCTCAGGTCGACGCGCCGAATCTTGCCACGACCGCTCCATGCCAAGCCCGAAATGTTGTACGTCCCGCGGTCCAGCAGGGTCTGGCCACCGGATGGACTGGTGATGACCGACTTGCATTCCTGGATCGAGGTGTATTGCCGGTGTTTGCCGTCCGGCATCAGGTCGATATAGTGCATGACCTCTTCGCGCGCGCCGTAGGGCTGATCGCCGACCTCGATGCGACGCAGCCATTTGACCCACGACACGCCCTGCACGCCAGGCACCACCAGGCGCAGCGGATAGCCGTTTTCCGGGCGCAGCATCTCGCCGTTCATGCCATAGGCCAGCAGCACTTCGCCGGACTCGACCAGTTCCATGGGGATGGTGCGCGTGAGGCCGGAACCGTCACCGCCTTCGGCCAGTACGAACCGCCCCTTCTTGTAGTCGGCGCCGCAAAAGTCGAGCACGTCGCGCAGGCGCACGCCGGTGAACTCGCTGCAGGAAAGCATGCCGTGCGTGTATTGCACCGTGGGCACCGCGACGTTACCCCATTCCATGCCGGTATTGGCGCCGCATTCGATGAAGTGCATGCGCGATACCGGTGGCATGCGCAGCAGATCATCGATGGTGAAGACGCTGGGCCGCTTGAGCAGGCTTGGGCTTGAGCCGTTGATCATCAGGCGGTGCTGCGAAGGATCGAGGTCGTGCCAGCCCTGGTGATGGCGCTCGAAGTGCAGGCCCGAAGCGGTGATGATGCCAAACATGCCCTGCAGCGGCGAAAACGAGACCGACGCCGCAGCCACCCGTGTGAGGCCCGGCGATTCGCGCCGCATCAGATTGCGCTCATGTTTCGATGGCGTCCCATAGCCGGTGGCAGCCACCGGTTGCCCGAGCGATGTGGCGTGCGGCTGCGGTTCCAGAATCACCCGTTCGCCCTGGGCCTGGGCGGCGGCCACACCCGCTGCGGCCGCACCGGCAGTGGTGAGGGCTGCGCGCAGGAAATCGCGACGGCCACGCTGTACCTGCCGAATCTCTTCGGGGTTGAGGAAATTTTCCGGAGCGCGGCGCAGTTGCGCCATTGCGTGCATGGACAAGGGCATAGGACCGTGCAAGCCTTGAAAATCAGAACATAATCGAATACTAATATACATTGCCGGCAAGTGTCACGTTGCGGCGCAGCATCAGTGGTCGGCCGGACAATCTGACAAACCATCCACGTACCCGCTGCGCGCGCTGCATATCGTCAGGGTCTGCCGGCGCGGCACGCTCGCGGCCGGCGCCAGTCCCAGGTGAACCCAGCGTCCGTATTCGTGAATCAGTTGATCAAATTCCAGCGCGGAATCGGCGATGGCGCGCGCAGTTGCAAGCGGTGCTCCAAACTGCGGACAGGTGAAGTCGACCGCCAGTCCCATTGCATGACGTGATCCCGGTACGCCGCCCACAGCGGCATTGAGTTCGGGGCACCGATAGGCACTCGAAATCGACAGCGGGGCGCGCAGCAGCGACATGACCAACTCCAGGGCTTGCGCCAGGCGCATCAGGCTGGCAATCTCGATTTGGTCCGGCAAATTGACGATGCCGCGTGCCAACGCGGTGTCCGAGTGCGTCAATTGTGCGAGCGTGAAGTTGGGCGACAATCGCATGCCCGCAAGTTTACGATTTCGTAGGCAGCGTCGGGCGCATCTGGTTGCCGCAGGCTGCGTTGCGCTTCTCTAGCCTTGGCAGTTCCGTCAAGCGTGGTCATCCTGGACGATCCAGCCCTTGCATTCAATTCCCCGCAAGACCCTGTGGCTCTTTGATCTCGATGACACGCTGCATCGCGCCACACCGCATATTTTCGATCGCATGAACCGGTCGATGACGCAATACGTGATGCAGCACCTGGGCTTGGCCGAAGCCGCGGCCGGGGAACTGCGCCGTGCTTACTGGGAACGCTATGGCGCTACCCTCCTGGGGTTGATGCAGCGCCACGCGGTCGACCCTGTGCATTTTCTGCGGGAGACCCACCAGTTCCCCGACCTCGACGCCTTGCTCGATTTCGACCGACCGCTACGCCGGCTTCTGAAGACCCTTCCCGGCCGCAAGATCATCGTCTCCAATGCGCCGCGCCACTATGTAGACCAGGTGTTGGCGCTGATGGGCATTGGGCCACATCTGCATGCGATCGAAACCATCGAATCGATGCGCTATGTGCCAAAACCGGCGCGCTCGTCACTGGCGCGGATTCTCAAGCGGCGGCGCCGGCGCGGCGAGCATGTGATCATGGTCGAGGACAATCTGTCCAACCTCAAGACCGCGCGCCGCCTGGGCCTGACCACGGTTTGGGTTTCGCGCGAACCCGGGAGGCCGGCATTTGTTGACGTCAAGCTCAAATCGGTGCTTCAATTGAGTAAGTACTCACGCCTGCACAGGGATTTTCCGCTGCGGGGTGCGTGAATTGTGATCAATCCTCTCGCGCCAGACTCCCATGCCCCCACGTTCCGGTGAACGCAAGACGCAGATACTGCAGCTGATCGCGCAGATGCTGGAGTCGCCCAAGGGCGAGAAAATCACCACCGCCGCGCTGGCGGCGCGCCTGGATGTGTCCGAGGCTGCGCTGTATCGTCATTTCGCCAGCAAGGCGCAGATGTTTGAAGGGCTGATCGAGTTCATCGAGTCCTCGGTGTTTGGCCTGATCAATCGCATCACCGCCGATGAAGCGGATGGCATGAAGCAATTGCACGCGATTGCAGCGATGTTGCTGGGCTTCGCGGCGCAGAACCCGGGTATGACGCGGGTTTTGATCGGTGACGCGCTGGTCAACGAGAATGATCGCCTGCAGGCACGCATCAACAGCGTCTGCGACAAGATAGAGGCCAGCTTGAAGCAGTCCCTGCGGGTGGCGGTGAGTCAGGGCCGCTTGCCGGAGGCACTCGATGTAGCGGCCCAAGCCAATGTACTCATGTGCTACGTGATCGGGCGCTGGCACCAGTTTGCCAAGAGCGGCTTCAAGAAATCGCCCACCGAAAATCTGGAGCGTCAATTGCCCCTGCTACTGGGTTGACGCTGGCACGGTTTGGCCGGTGATGAGGGAGTTCAACGAGGTCCATTGGCGCCGCAGACTACGCAAGCGGCGTCCTTCACCAGCCTGATCTGTCGCCATTCCATGGAAAGGCCGTCGAGCAGCAGCAGGCGTCCATTGAGTGAATCACCCACCCCCATCAAGAGCTTGAGTGCTTCGGCCGCCTGCAGCGCGCCGATGATGCCCGTGAGCGGCGCAAACACGCCCATGACAGCGCAGCGCGTTTCCTCCAAGTCATGGCCCTCGGGAAACAGGCAGTGGTAGCAGGGCGCGTCGGGCTTGCGCAGGTCGAAAACGCTCACCTGACCATCGAAACGGATCGCCGCCCCCGAAACCAGGGGTTTCCTGTATGCGACGCAGGCACGGTTGAGATCATGGCGAGTGGCGAAATTGTCGCTACAGTCGAGAATCACGTCGGCGCTGGCGACCACTTCATCGAGCATTTTACCGGCGACGCGCGCCTCCACCGCAATCACCGTCACGTCCGGGTTGTATTCGGCGATCGTTTGGCGACCGGACCGGGCCTTGGGCGCGCCCACGGCGGCGCTTCGATGCAAAATTTGTCGCTGCAGGTTGGTGAGGTCGACGTTGTCTCCGTCGATCAAAGTGATGCGTCCGACCCCGGCGGTGGCCAGGTACAGGGCGGCTGGCGAACCCAATCCACCCGCGCCGATCACCAGCGCGTGGCTCTCAAGCATTCGCTGCTGTCCTTCGACACCGACCTGGGGCAGCAGAATGTGGCGCGAGTAACGCAACAGTTGGTCGTCGTTCATGCGCGGTGATGAAGTTTTACGGGCGACTCGAAGAGCGATTGGCAGGCCCGGAGCAGCACTGGCCGAATTTCAGCTTCGCCGTGTACGGCTGGGGCTGAGGAAGATCAGGGTGGCGGTCGTTACCGGCGGGCACGGGCTGTAATGGAAAAAGGGGCTGTTCGCCCCCGTTTCCAATCAAACACACGCGCTCCTGCCGCCGGTTACTTCTTGATATCCGCAGTCTTGGGGCCAGGGACTTCCTTCGATTTCTCGCCCTTGACCGGCTGACCTTTGAGGAGATTGAGGGCTTGCTGGAACTGGAAGTCTTCCTTGGTGCCGAATTCCATGCGCACCGGTGGCTTGTTGTCATCCTTCTTTTCGTCAACCTTGGCCTCGGGCTTGACCTCCGGTTTCTTCTCGGCACCCGGATCCTTGTCGTTGACGAGGTGATTGGCGAGATCGGCTTCGCGCATGCGCGCGCTGCGTACCGCGCCCTCGGCCGTTTCGGCCACCGCCCAGTCCGGAATGATGCCCTTGGCCTGGATCGAGCGCCCGGCCGGCGTGTAGTAGCGCGCCGTGGTGAGCTTCATGCCGGCGCCGTTCGACAGGTTGATCTTGGTCTGCACCGAGCCCTTGCCGAAGGTGGTGGTACCCATCACCACCGCACGCTTGTGATCCTGCAGGGCGCCTGCCACGATCTCGGAAGCTGAAGCTGATCCGTCGTTGACAAGCACCACGATGGGCACGTTCTTGATGGCCGCGGGCAAGCCGCGCAGGGCGTCCTCGCGGGTGCGAAACGAATACTCTTCGGGCGTGGCGGTGTAGTCGTGCTTGGTATCGGGCAGGCGACCGTTGGACGAAACCACCAGCGTGCGTGGTTCCAGAAAAGCCGCTGAAACGCCGATGGCCGAATGCAAGAGGCCGCCCGGGTTGTTGCGCATGTCCAGCACCAGCCCGGTCAACTTGCCGTTCGATTCCTTGTACATGCGCTCGATCGCCCGCGCAAGATCGTCGACCGTACGCTCCTGGAACTGGGTCAGGCGGATATGCGCATAGCCCGGTTCGATCAGTTTCGCCTTGACGCTTTGCACCCGGATCACTTCACGTACCAGGGTGAACTCGAGCGGGCGATTTTCGCCCTTGCGCGCCACCGTCAGCTTGATCGGGGTCTTGGGCTTGCCGCGCATTTTCTTGACCGCGTCAGACAGCGAAATACCCTTGGTCGAGGTGTCATCGATCTTGACGATCAAATCGCCGGATTTGATGCCTGCTCGCGCCGCAGGCGTGTCCTCGATCGGCGAGACCACCTTGACGTAGCCCTCTTCGGTGCCCACTTCGATACCCAGTCCGCCGAACTCGCCGCGAATGCTGGTTTCAAATTCCTTGTTTTCCTCGACATCCAGATACGACGAATGCGGATCAAGCTCGGTGAGCATGCCCTTCACTGCGCCGGTCAAGAGCTTTTTGTCCTCGACCGGGTCGACATAGCCTTGCTTGATGTTGCCAAACACCTCGGCCAACGTCTGGATTTCAGGCAGCGGCAGCGGGCTGCGCGCCTCGCGCTGGGCGATCGCTGAGAAATTGAGCCCCAAGAGGATGCCGGCGACCGCGCCGATACCAATCAGTCCGCTACTTTTCCATTTGCCGTTCATGTTTCGCTCCAGCGCATTGCGCCAAAAAATTAACCCGCCACATCGTACCGTGGATTTCGACCAAACACCCAGCAAGTCAAGCTACGAATCCTGCGCTTCCCGCAGTAATTGAGGGCCGGGCTCCGGTCAGGCAGCGCGCAACCAGCAATCGGCGCCATCAATGCTTGCCCAAGCGTCTTCCGCTGCAACGCAGACTTCCGGGTTTCAACGTTTGACCCAAGCCAACGGGTCGAAGGGCTTGCCCTGATGCCTCAATTCAAAGTATAGGCCGGTTTCCGGGTTGCCCCCGCTATTGCCCACGCGAGCGATGGCGTCACCGCTGCCGACGCTGTCACCGGCTTGGCGGAACAAACTCTCGTTGTTGCCATAGATGCTCAGGTAATCATGGCCGTGGTCGACGATCAACAGGTTCCCGAACCCGCGCATCCAGTCGGAGAAGACCACCCTGCCTGGGGCCACGGCGCGTACCTCTTCGCCTTGCGCTGCGCGGATGAAAACTCCCTTCCAAGTCGTTCCCCCACCTTCTCTCTGACTGCCAAAACGGCTCGCAAGTTCCCCGCGTGCAGGTAGCCGCAGCTTGCCGCGCAGGCTTGAGAAGACGCCGGAGAAGCCGGATTCGGGCAGCAGTTCATTGCGCGGGCCGCCACGGCGCGGCTTTTCGGGCGCCGCCTTGGGCAGCGTCAGTCGGGAAAGCCTTTCGATCAGGTCCGCAAGGCGCTTTTCATTGCGCTCCAGCGTGCTTACCTCCTTGCGCTGGGTGCGAATCTGGGTGGAGAGCCGCTGCAATACCTTGCGCCGCGCTTCCGATTCGCGCGCCAGTTGCTCCTTTTCGCCCCGCTGACGGGTTTCAATGTCGGCCAATTCGGCGGTTCGCTCACGCGCCTCGCCTGCCAGGCGTTGCAGCTCCCGTAAATTGCTGCGCAAACTCTCGATCAGGCGCGCCTGGGCGCGTGAAATGTAACTTGCGTAGTGGATCTCACGCGCCACCGCCGCCGGGCTTTCGCCGGAAAACAGCATCTGCACATAGCCGCGTTCGTGCTTGATGTATTCGTCGTGAATCAGCCGCGCCAGGCGCGCGCCCTGGATGCCGACCAGTTCGCCCACGCCTGTGCTTTTTGCCCCGAGTTCCTGCAGGCGCGCCTGGGCGGACTGCTTTTGCTCGGCCAGTTCGCGCAAGGCGCGATTGGCCTGCGAAATCGCCTGCTCCGATTCCTGCAGCGAATCGGCGGCTTCGGCGCGGCTGCCTTCGGCCCGGTCGATTTCTTTCTTGAGAGAGTCGATGCGACCACGCAATTCCTTGAGCTCGTCCGCGCTCGGGGCGCCGATGCCAAGCCCGGAAGCACAGGCGATAACGGCAACCAGCCCGACGCCGACCCAGGTCTTGCGCAGGTGCGCGCGCACCGGGCCTACGCTTTCGCCTTGCCCTGTGCTGCCACCGCGGCCTGGGCGCGGGCGATTTCGTCCGGATCGGCCAGGTAATAGTGGGAGAGCGGGCGCAAATCGGCATCGAGTTCGTACACCAGCGGTTGCGCCGTCGGGATGTTGAGACCGACGATTTCCTCTTCGCCCAGTTGGTCCAGATACTTGATAAGCGCGCGCAGGCTGTTACCGTGGGCGGCAATCAAGACCCGCCGACCGCTGCGAACCGCCGGCGCGATGCGTTCGTTCCAGTAGGGCAGCACCCGGGCGACGGTGTCCTTAAGGCATTCCGTGGCCGGCAGGGTGTGTGCGTCGAGGCCCGCATAGCGCGCATCGAAGCGCGGGTGGCGTGGGTCGTCCAGATCAAGGGGATCTGGTGCGATGGCATAGGCACGGCGCCAGATCAACACCTGGGCATCACCGAACCTGGCCGCCGTTTCGCTCTTGTTGAGCCCCTGCAGGGCACCGTAATGGCGTTCGTTCAAGCGCCAGTGCTTTTCGACCGGCAACCACAGTTGGTCGAGTTCTTCAAGCGTGGCGCTGAGCGTCTTGATCGCGCGCTTGAGCAGGGACGTGAAGGCCAGGTCGAACGTCAGGCCCTTCTCCTTCATCAGCCGTCCGGCACGGCGCGCTTCATCAACCCCGGCATCGGTCAGATCGACATCGGTCCAGCCGGTAAAGCGGTTTTCACGGTTCCAGGCGGATTCGCCGTGCCGCATCATCACAAGTTTGTACATGAGGCCCCGGATATTGGATTAACCGCAATATTTTATAATCCCGGCTTCATGTGCGGTTGAAGTTTGTCGATGCCAGCGGTCAAAAAGGTCCCGGAAGACATTTTCGAGCTCATCG